>CAZMNI010000100.1:0-7783 GCA_964567615.1 uncultured Chryseobacterium sp. | reverse complement strand
GTGTGGTCCGGGCTGTTCACGATGATGTCCACCACCGTGTTCGTAGCCGGGGTCGGTGGCAACAAGACTGCGTTGATGACGTGCACGACGCCGTTGCTGGCCGTGATGTCTGCCATCGTAACCAACGCATCGTTGATCATTACAAATCCACCGCCCACCATCACTTCGAGATCCTCACCGTTCAAGGTGGTGATTTGCATGCCGTCTGTTAGGTCGGTGCTCAAGAACGCGCCACCCGCTACGTGGTAGGTGAGGATGGCGTTGAGCAGGTCCGCATCCGCCAACACCGCTTCTATCGTGCCGGCCGGGAGGGCTGCGAAGGCTTCGTCCGTCGGGGCAAAGACCGTAAACGGTCCTTCGCTGCTCAAATCGTCCGCCAGACCCGCTGCGAGAACTGCCGTTTCCAAGGTCGTGTGGTCTTGGCTGTTGACGATGATGTCCACGACCGTAGTCGGAGCAACCACTTCAATCGTGCCGACCATGCCCAGGGCGGCGTGGTTTCCGATGGAGCAGTCGTAGTTGTAGACGCCAGGGACATCGAACGTGACGGTGCCCATGCAGACGCCGCTCATGTTGCCTCCGATTGCCGGAAGCGTAAAGGACTCGGGGTTGTTGTAGAACTGACCGGTGATGGCATTGACCACTCCGTTTACATCGTGGGTGCCTCCATAATTCACCCATGCTACAGTTGTACCCGCTTCAACAAGAACGTATTGCGGCAAGTACTGGAACGAAGAAGTGGCGATGACCGGCCCCGTGGTGTTGCACGGGTTTTGGGCCGAAGCATCGGCCCCAAAAAACAGAACAGCGACAGCTGCTGTGAAAAAACGTACGAATCGATTCATGCGAAAAAGGTTGATGACCTTAGAACCCTGCAAAACGCAAAAGGTTCAGCCGGGGGGTAGATTTTGCATATATTGACAAGTTTAGAACAAAAGCCCGCGGCAGTTGTCTGAGCGACATGACGGTAGTTCATTGGTTTCGCCGCGACTTGCGGCTGGAGGACAACACGGCGCTTGCGGCTTCCGTAGCCGCGGCCCAGACGGGCGGTGCGGGGTTGCTCGCGGTGTTCGTGTTCGACCCGGATATCTTGGGACTTCTCGATCCAGACGACCGGCGGGTGCCGTTCATCCACCGCGAGGTCCTGCGGCTGCGAAGCGAGCTCGCCGGGCGGGGAATTCCGTGCGAGGTGCACCACGGACGGCCGGTGGATGTGCTGCAAGGTGTGTGCGCACGTGCCGCAGCAGCCGGTGCACCAGTGGCTGAGGTGCATGCGAATGACGATTCGGAACCGGCCGCACAGCGGCGGGATGCTGCGGTGGGGAGCGCCCTCGAGGCGAACGGTGCACGGCTGGTGTTGCACCACGATCACACCGTACTTGCACCGGACCGTGTGCTCAAGGCGGATGGGACGCCTTACACCGTCTTCACTCCTTTTGCGCGGAAGTGGCGAGAGGTGCTGCGCGCAGAGGACCTTGCCGAGCGGGAGCCGGTTTGGGGAGAAGGCGTCTCAGGGGCGGTGAGCCAAGTGAACGAAGTGCCAGCGCTCGAGGCCATGGGGTTCGCGGAGGTGGCGGCGGAGTTTTACCCGCCGCGTGCCGTGGAGGCAGATGTGCTGCGCCGGTATGCCGAGCGCAGAGATACCCCATCGGTGGTGGGCACGAGCCGGCTGTCGCTGCATTTGCGGTTCGGGACCGTGTCCGTGCGGGCCGCGGCGCGTGCCGGGCAAGCGCACAGTGAGAAGTGGCTGACGGAGTTGATTTGGCGCGATTTCTATCGCGCGATTCTGCATCACTTTCCCTCAAGCGCGCACGCCGCGTTCAAACCGGCGTACGACCGCATTCCGTGGCGCGTGGATCCTGAGGCGTTCGACGCATGGTGCGCAGGTAGGACGGGGTATCCGCTGGTGGATGCAGGCATGCGCGAACTCAACGCGACCGGATTCATGCACAACCGTGTGCGCATGGTGGTGGCGAGCTTTTTGTGCAAGCACCTGCTGCTGGATTGGCGGCTGGGCGAGCGCTACTTTGCGAAGCAGTTGCTGGATTTCGAGCTCGCGAGCAACGTAGGCGGTTGGCAATGGGCCGCCGGAAGCGGGTGCGATGCAGCCCCCTATTTCCGGGTCTTCAACCCGACGTCGCAGCAGGAACGCTTCGACCCGGAGGCCCGCTACATCCGGCGTTGGGTGCCGGAATGGGGCACTTCCGCGTACCCACGTCCCATGGTGGACCACGCGTTTGCGCGGGCGCGCGCCATCGCCACCTACCGCGAGGCGCTCCAAGAGCCCGGTTCGGGCGTTGCGATGCAGCCGACGCTGGGGTTCTGACCGTTCCCGGCGCTTACCTTCGTGGGCATGGAAGCCGTGGATGCGCCGCTGGTCGGGGTGCGGGTGCTTGAGTTGGCGAGCGTGCTGGCTGGGCCACTCGCGGGCACAGCACTGGCGGAGCGCGGTGCCACCGTAACGAAGGTCGAGCGGCCGCCGGACGGGGACGTCACCCGGTCGTGGCGTTCGGCGGGAGAGAGCACCGGCGCGGAGTCGGCGTACTGGATGGCCGCGAACGCAGGCAAAACGGTGGTGATGCAGGACCTCGCGACCGCGGACGGGCGGGCGTGGTTGGAGGCGGAGCTCGACCGGACCGACGTGCTGTTAGAGAACTACAAGGCGGCGGATTTGGCGCGGTTCGGGCTGGAGCCGGAGTTTGTGCGGCGCCGATGGCCGCAGCTCGTGCGGGTGCGCCTCGTGGGCTTTCCCGATGCACCGGAGCGCCTCGCGTACGATGTGGTGGTCCAAGCAGAAACCGGCTTCATGGCCATGAACGGTCCGGCGGATCGTCCACCTTCGCGGCTGCCGGTGGCGCTGATGGATGTGCTGGCTTCGCACCAAATGCGCACCGCGGCCCTCGAGGGCCTGCTGCGCCGGGCCACCACCGGACAGGGCTGCATCGCGACGGTCTCGCTGGAGGCAAGCGGACTCACGGCGCTGGCAAATTTGGCCACGGAGTGGCTGGTCAACGGAGCAATCCCCACCCGGCGCGGCTCCGAGCACCCCCACATCGCCCCCTACGGCGACCTCCTCCCCTGCCGGGACGGCTACATCGTCTTGGCCGTCGGCTCCGACCGCCAATTCGCCGGGCTCTGCGCCGTCCTCAGCTGGCCGGACGGCCCCACCGACCCACGGTTCGCCACAAACCCCGCCCGGGTCCTCCACCGCACCGCCCTCAATGCCGCCCTTGCCGCACGGTCCGCCGAGCGCACCGTCACCGACCTCGGCTCCGCCCTCCTCGCCGCCGCCGTACCCGCGGGCCGCATCCGCACCCTCGACGACGTCTTCGCCCCGGGCAGCCCCGGCGCGGCCCTCGTCCGCACCGACGCCACCGGGCGACGCGTTTCGACCGTCGCTTACCGGATGGAGTCCTGAACCGCGCCTTCCACCGCAGTCGAGTCCGCAGCTTCGATGCCGTTCGCTGCGTCGATGGCGTCTGCTGCCTTTTCGTCGCGCGGGACCAGGATTGCGTAGGACTTGCCCGGCGCCACCGTCAGCGCATCGGAGCGCAGCCACGGATTGAGAAGCTTCAATGCTTTGAGGTGCGTCCCTTGTGCAAGCGCCCAGTCGGCGAGGTTCGGGATGGAGGAAGTTACTTGGACCGAGCGGGTGCGGTACGGCGTGTAGAGCGTTGATTTGGGCAGGCGGTAGCCGAAGGCCGCCGGCCGCTCAAACACCTGCTTCACCGCCAGCAACCGGTACACGTAACGACCTGTCTCTGAATTCAAATGTAGCTCCCAGTAGCTGTCCACGCCCTGCGCATTGAGCACCCGCGACACGCCGCCCTGCCCCATGTTGTAGGAAGCGGCTGCGAGCGCCCAGGACCCGAATTTGGCCTTTGCATCCTTCAGGTACTTGCACGCCGCGCGCGTCGACTTCTCCACGTGGTAGCGCTCATCCACTTGGGCCGTGAGCTCCAGCCCGTATTTCGGGGCAGTTTCCTTCATAAACTGCCAAACTCCCGCCGCACCCGAAGGACTCACCACCTGCTCCAGTCCGCTTTCAATCACGGCCAAATACTTGAAATCCTCGGGCACACCCTCTTCGCGCAAGATCCGTTCGATGGTCGGGAACCACCGCGCCGACCGCTTCATGAACAGCATCGTCGAGCTGTGGTGGTACGCATTCACGACCAACTCCCGGTCCAGCTGCTCCCGCACGCCGAAAGCCTCCAGCGGGACTGCTTCCCCGGCGAGTTCTACATATTCTGGCATCTCTGGCGCCCGGTGCTGCAACGCGCCGTCCACCAGCAACTCACTCAAATGGCCCAGTGCATCGAGTTCCGCATGCGTCACACCCGGAGTCTCCCCCATCGACTTGTAGGCCAGCAGCAGCACACTCACCAGCCCAAACAGCACCCACCTCGGCACCCGCACGCCCGCCACCCGGTTTAAAATCTCTTTATCTATCCGCATCGGTTCGCAAGTTAGGCCTCCAACGCAACCACCCCACCCACTTGTTCTTTCTAGAGACCCAAAATGTGTTAGCAAGCGACGCTGCGCTTCGTAGAAAGAGATTGGGGACGGGGATTGAGGACGAAGCGATGCTGCGCATCGCGGATTGAGATGGGGGTTGGGGTTGAACTCGAAAGGTGGTACGTCTTATCCGACCTCGAGCTCGTCCTCTACCTGCGCGGCGCAGCCGCGCTCGTCCCCAACCCCAATCTGTTCCCGCGCGACTCCGCCGCGCTCGTCCCGCGACGCGCAGCGTCGCTTCGGCTGAATACTAAAACAAGCAGGCCCGAGCGTTTCAATAATGAAACCACTAAAACCTGCTGCGATGCGAAGTCTACAGATTGCTTTGAGTTTTGCCTGCGCGGGGTGGGTCACCGCGGCGGTAGGCCAACCGATTGCGGGGACGTTCCCCCTGAAATGGAAGGCACAAACGGGATGCACGAGCTACCGGACGGAGCCGGCGGTGGTGGGCACGAAGGTGTTTCTGGGGTCGAACGGCAGCCATTTCAATGACTATTTGGTCGATTCGGGCAACGGAGTGCACGTAATCAGCGGGATGACGGGGAAGGTGGAGCGGACGCTCGGGGAAGATGCGTGGGGCGACGTGGATGTGAACGGCGTGCTTGCGGTCGGAGACCGTGTGTTCTTCGGGAACGACAACGACGAGTTTTTGTGCTATTCGGCGAAGGATTACCGGTTGATTTGGAGGATTCCGACCTCAGGGGATTGCGAGCATGTGCCCACGTTGATCCGGCGGAAAGGGGGCGACCAAGTCGTGGTGTTTGCCACGGAAATCGGGGAGATACGGGCGGTGCGGCCGAGCGATGGGAGCACGGTTTGGGTGCACTATTCGGAGAAGTTTGACGGGTGGAAGCCGGGTAGCCCCCATTTCGTGTACAAGGTGGCGGCGGCGATGACCTCGGGCACGACGTACTTCGATCCTCCCCATGTGCAGGACTTGACGGGCGATGGCGTGGTGGATTTGGTCTACTACGGTGAAGGCCATGCAGTGTGCCTCTCTGGTGCCACAGGCGAGGTGTTGCTGCGGCATCCGATTGAGGGCTATCACCACTACCAGCGACCGACCGTGGTCAACGTGCCGCAAGGGCCGGTTTTGGTGACGCGGAAGTACCACCAAGCACTGGATAAGACGACCCTGCACCGGACCCTGCTGCCATCGGGGAAAGCCTTGGCCGCGACGTTGGTCGAAGGGTACAGCTCGATGGAGACGTACGGTGCTCCTCGCCCTGACGTGAGTGGGCTGCTGATCCGCACGAGGAGTGAGCCACATCGGTTCAATGTGGCCGCGGGCACGACCGTTCCCCTCCCCGTGGCCGGCAGCAACAAGAATTACTATTCCCATTGCTTCATGGGCGCAAGGACGGCGAAGTACAAGGGCAGGGAGGTCTTGGTCCAAATCGTGGAAACGGGCCACGGTAAGGAATACGGCTTACTCGAACTGCTCGACCCATCAACGCTGCACCTGGTGGCCTCTTTTGACCTGCCGGGCCGCTGCGAATCCCGGCCGCACCTGCTCGATGTGGACGCAGACGGCGTCCTTGAGCTCTTGTTTGGCTGTGCGAACGGCGTGTTTTACTGCCACGAAATCCCCGGAAAATGATGAAACGGCTCATGAGTTCCTTTGCTGCAGTGGCTGCGTTGGCGGCTGGTAGCTTTGTTTGGTACGCCTGGTGGACGGCCTATCCCGAAGGCGTGCGGGCCCCGCTTGCTGCGGCGGACCTGCCCGCGGTGCGGCTGTCCTTTGATCCCGGCGTACCCCAAACGCTGACGCTGCCCTCCGGCACCACTTTCCGCATCCCGGCCGACGCATTCGTCAAACCGGACGGCTCCGCTCCCACCTCTGCGGACCTCGTTGTGCGCGAATTCATGACCGCCAGCGATTTGCTGCGCGCGGGCATCCCCATGCAGCTCGAGCCCGGCGGCACCCGCCACCTCATCTCCGCGGGAATGCTCGAAGTCCGCGCAGAATCCGGCGGCACCCCCCTCGCACTGCGGCCCGGCGCCGCCCTCGATGTCGCGCTCGCCTCGAACCGCCCAGCCGACGACGGCTACCGGCTTTGGGCCCTTGACGACGCCGGCACCTGGACCGACACAGGCTCCTTCGACAGCGCGCCCAATGCGCGCCGGGACAGCGCCCTTGCAGCCATCGACAGCGCCCTTGCAGCTGCGCCCAAAGCCCGCGCCCGCCGAGCCCGCAATGTCCGCAAGGACTGGTCGTTTGAGCTGCGGCCCCATGCGGAAAGGTCGCCCCACTTGCTGCCGTGGGCGGGCGTCGTTTGGGACTGGATTCCGGCCGGACCCGACGACAGCCCCCCTGCCGCTGCCTTGCGCGGGGATTGGACCGACGCCCAAATAGCGCCCCGACAGGACGGCACGTACACGCTCACGTTCACCTTTGAGCGCGCCACCTACGAGGGCAGCATCGTCCGTGCGACGGAAACCGTACGCGCCGAGCCGCGGCTGAACGGTCGGCAACGCAAGCGGACGGAAGCGGCCTATGCCGAGGCTTCGACTGCTTGGGAAGCGAAGCAAGCGGCCCTGCGCGAAGAACGCTTGTTCTACGCCGTGCAGGGTGCTTTCCTGCACCGCTTTTCGCTCCAAAACCTGGGCTACATCAACCTCGACAAACTCGAAGATGCAGCCACCCTGCCCGCCGTCGCCCTGCATTTCGACTTCGAGCAAGGCGCTCGTTTCCTCGACAAAACGATGCTGTATCTCGTTGACCGCGAGCGCTCTACCGTTTTAACTTTCCTGGCCGCAGATTGGGACCAAATTCCCGTCCCGACCGGCCCCGTCTACCTCATTGCCCTGCTCGACACCGCCCGCGCCGCTGTCGTCGACCCCGTGGCCTTCGAAGCCCATGTCCGCGCCCGCGCCCGGCCCCGACCCTTCACCACCGAACTGACCGTCCCCACCCGCACCTTACCGGTTGCCGAAGCGCTCGCGTTGATCGGGACGTAGCGACGCTGCGCGTCGCGGGACGAGCGCGGCAGAGCCGCGCGGGACCAAGCGACGCTGCGCGTCGTGGGACGAGGGACGAGGGACGAGGTTGGGGTTGGGGTTGGGGACGAAGCGAGGCTGCGCCTCGCGGGACGAGCGCGGCAGAGCCTCGCGGGACGAGCGCGGCAGAGCCGCGCGGGACGAGGGACGAGGGTTGGGGGAAAGACGAACTCAACGAACCGGCTTCTCGTTCCCACCCCCAACCTCAACCTCAACCCGCGACGCGCAGCGTCGCCCAACCCCAACCCCAACCTCAATCTCAACC
>CAZMNI010000099.1:0-7784 GCA_964567615.1 uncultured Chryseobacterium sp. | reverse complement strand
TGCGAAACAACTCACCTTCGGGGCCGAATCGCTCCTTTTGCAAGGCCTTCGCCTCCGCGCGCTTTGCCTCGATTTCCTCCTCTCGCTTTGCCCGCATCTCCGCTGTCAGCAGCACCCGCTCGGCGCGGTAGGCGGCCTCGAGCCGGCCGACAGCAACCAACTTCTCCTCCACTTCGGCCTGCCAGTCGATGGCGAGTTGGTTGAGTGTGTTTTGGGCCTCCGCGTACTCCGGCAAATGGAGCAACACGTAGTCCGAATCGATGTAGGCAAACTTTTGAGCGTGAACCGCCGGTGATGCGGCCAGGAGGCCTGCACAAAGGAGGGAGAGGAGCAAGTGACGCATGCGAGTAAGGTACGATGGTTGAGGGCGTTAGAGCTCGCCCATGCTCATGCCGATGCTGAAATGGAACTGGCCCCGGGCCATGTCCGGGACAGCAGGAAGATCGTCGAGCCTCCAGCCGTAGTCCAGACCGAGCAAACCGAACATCGGCAAGAAGATGCGCAGGCCGACCCCGGCACTGCGGTATACTTGGAACGGATTGAATTCCCGTCCATCGGCCCAGGTCCGTCCTGCATCGACGAAGCCGAGGACGAAGATGGTGGCGCTGGGATTCGTGGAAAGTGGGTACCGCAACTCCGCGCCGTACTTCGCCACTACCGGAGCTCCGGTGTTGCGGTCCGGAGAGGTCAAGCTCAAGTCGTCGTACCCGCGAAGGTTGAGGATCTCCCGCCCATCGAGCACGAATCCACTGAGGAACACCCCACCGAGGTAAAAGCGCTCGAACGGCGACAGGCCCACTGCACGGTTGTACTGCCCGATGAGCCCGAAACCCGCATGGGTGCGCAACACAAGGGTTCGCGGATTTTCTCCACCGCTGGAAGTCAGCGGCGTGAACCATTCAACCTTGACCTTCCATTTGTGGTATTCCACCCACTTGTACCGCTCCTGATCCGTCATGTTTGCGTAATCGACATCCCCGCGGAAAAGGCTGTAGGGAGGGGTTACGCGCACGGAAAGGTTCACATTCGACCCCCAAGTCGGGAAGATGGGGTCCGAAATGGAGTTGCGGCCCACACTCAGGTTGAGGGCCAAATTGTTCGACCGCCCGTTCGAGAAACTGAAGAACACCCCGTAGTCGTCGAGCAGAAAGTTCTGGTACGACAGGGCAGCCTGCATCACGAACCAGTCGTCCGGACGGCGCCAACGTTGCCCGAGGCCGACCTGCACCCCCATGATTTCCATCGATTGGCGCCCTTCGTTGAGCACCCCGTCAATCTTCCGTGGTTGACCGTTCGACTGGATGGACCGCCACGCCGAAAAACTCAAGGAGTTCGGCTTTTTCCCGCCGAGCCAGGGCTCGGTGAAACTCAAGTTGTAACTCTGAAAATAGAGCCCATTCGACTGGGCCCCGATGCTCAGCCGTTGACCGTCTCCCGTCGGAATCGGCGCCCACGCTCCCCGCCGGAACATGTTGCGCGCCGAGAAGTTGTTGAACGACACCCGCAACGTGCCTACCACGCGGCCGCCACCGAATCCCCCGCTGAGTTCGATTTGGTCCGAAGGCTTCTCCTCCACCGTGTAGGCGATGTCCACCGTTCCTGTTTCCGGGTGCTGCGTGGGCACGATACCGAACGCCTCCGGATTGAAGTAGTTCAGGGTCGCGAGTTCCCGCTGGGTCCGGATGATGTTCGTGCGGCTGAACAGGTCGCCCGGCCGCGTGCGGATCTCCCGATGGATCACGTGGTCGTTCGTCTTCGTGTTGCCGTCCACCGTGACTTTGCCGATGCGGAACTGCTTGCCTTCGTACATCCGCACTTCGATGTCGATGGTGTCGTTCTCGATGCGCACTTCCACCGGCATCGCCTGGAAGGTCAGGTAGCCGTCGTCTTGGTAGAGGGAGCTGAGGTCGCCACCCTTCGGGTCCATGAATACCCGCTCTTCAAGGCGCTGCAGGTTGTAGACTTCCCCCGTGCGAATGCCGACGAGCGAGTCGAGCTGGCTTGAGCGGTACTTCGTGTTGCCGGTGTACGTGATGTCGCCGAAATAGAAGCGCCTACCTTCTTGGATTTCGAGGGCAAGACCGATGCGCCCGTCAGGCGTGCGCCAAACAGAATCCCGCACCACCCGTGCATTCCTGAACCCTTCGGCATTGTACAACGCAACGACCTGCTCCCGCGAAGTTTCAAATGCCGACTCCTCGAATTTAGACGCCTTGAACAACCGGTACCACCGGGCTTCTTTTGTGTCCTTCATGGCTCGGCGCACCCGGTCAGCATCGAGTGCCTCCACCCCCACAAGTGCAATCTCACCGATGCGCACCTTTTCCCCCTTGTCGATGGCAATGACGAGCCGTGCACCGTTCGCGAACCCCTCGTCTATCTCCTGGCGGATGTCGATGCGCGCGTCCCAAAAGCCCTTCTCGACATAGTGATCCCGGAGCCGCTTCGTGGCGGTTGCGATGACGTTTTCGTTCACGATGCGGCCTGTGAGGAGCTCTATTTTGCCCCGCAGCGTCTCCTGCTCCGAGCGGCTGACACCTTCGAAGGTATACCGCGTAAGCCGGGGCAGTTCTTGCACACGGATGACCAAATACAACTCATCCCCACGGCGCTCGGCCACTTCGATGGAAACGTCCCCGAACAAATCCTGCTCCCACAAGTTCCGAATGGCCTGAGCGACCTTGACACCGGGTACCTCGAGCGGACCACCCACCTCTAGAGCACTGAAGAGCTTGATAGCTTGGACGTCGGTATGTTCCGCGCCGACCACCGAAAGACCTGCCAGCGTGTAGGTTTTCGAAGGCGTCTGCGCCCACACCCAGCTGCTCAATGCCACACACCACAACGCTACAATCCACTTGCTCATCCCGGATGTGCTGCTGAAGGTGAATGGTTCGTGTCGAGCAATCCGCCAAACCGGCGCTCCCGGTGCTGGTAATCCCGGATTGCGGCGAGGAAGTGTTCCTTCCTGAAATCCGGCCAAAGCACAGAAGTAAAGTGGAACTCTGCATAGGCCAGCTGCCATAGCAAAAAGTTGCTGATCCGGTGTTCGCCGCTGGTGCGGATCATGAGTTCTGGATCCGGGATGCCCGACGTGGACAGGTGACGGTCCACCGCAGCGGCATCGATGTCTTCCGGTTTTGCCCCTTCCCGCACCAGCGCGCGGATCGCCTCCACAATCTCCCATTTTCCGCTGTAGCTCAAGGCGAGCACCAAATCCAGACCATCGAGGTGTGCGGTCCGCGCTTCGGCGTCACGCAACTGCGTTTGGCACCGCTCCGGCAAAGCCCCGAGGTCGCCGATGGTCCGCAACCGAACGCCTTTTCCCGCCAAATCGTCGACCTCGCGTACGAGGGTGTTCACGAGCAAGTCCATCAAGGCCTCCACTTCCGCCTGCGGGCGGCTCCAGTTTTCGGTGCTGAAAGCGTACAACGTCAGGTAGCGCACCCCTGTCTCGAGTGCAGTTTCCACCGCAGCCCGCACAGACTCCACCCCGTGCAAATGCCCAAACACCCGCTCCTCACCGCGCAGATGTGCCCACCGTCCGTTGCCGTCCATGATGATGGCCACGTGGCGCGGGATGCGGTCCGGATCGAGGCCCATTTCCCGCAGCCGCTCTTCACGAAGTGCGGGTGCCGTCATCGGTAAACGCATGTCGTGGGTTTCTTGCTCACCCGGAAGCACAGGGATGCCGTGAGGAAGCCGTATGCGTCGTCTTTTCCCGGGTCTCCGCGCTGGATGCCGGTCGCATCGTCGAGGCCTTCCGGGACTTCGAGCATGCGGTCCGCAAATGCCGCCGCGACATCCCCTTTCTCCGCCCGAATTACCCGGACATCTGCATACGATGTGCTCACATCGTCGAGGTAATCCGTCCAGGTTTTGCGGATGCCCCACTCGAGGTTGATCCCCACAGCGGGACCGATGTTCACTTTGAAGCCGCATCCGAAGGGCAACGAAAGCCCTGCTGTGCGGTAAGGCTTCAACCCGCGGGCCTCGCCCCACGTTGTCCCTTGGCCCTCGGTACCCAGCGGCTGAAGTGCATACCAGTTCCCTTCGTACTCCGCTTCCGGCATGTGCGAATAGACCCCCAACCCCGTGAACAGGTACGCACCTACGCGGTCATCCGGATTGCCGAGCCGGTGGTCGATGTAATTCAATTCAACCACGCCGGCGTATTCCGTGATGCGGTTGCGAAAATGGAGGTTGCGGTTCTGCCGCCACGGGTCGTTGCTGTCCACATCCCATGCCTCGACCGTCCCCCGCACCACATTCGCGCGCACCGAGACGCGCGGGGTGATGTTGTACCGGAAGAACCCGCCGAGCGCAGGGTGCAGGCGTCCTCCGAGATGTGAATAGGGGTTGATGTCGCCCAAATAGTACGCCGTGCCGAGCACCACACCGAGTTCCTTCGATTCGTTGAACTGCCGCTGGGCCAGCGCATTTAACGGCAGTGCGCACATGCCGGCGACGACCGCGATACAAGCGAGCAAGCGGCCTTTTGCCATCCCCGACGGGACGGCTCGCATGTTCCGGTTCTCCTGCTGCACTGCGTTCACGTGGGACATGTAACGCGCGAAAGTACATGTTTTGCATGCACGGCTTTCACCGGTCGCGCGGATCCACACCCCAGTGCAACTTCATGCGGACGGTGCTGAAAAACTCTTGGTGCTCGAGGTTGACCAAACGGAAGGCAAAAGGAGCCCGCCGGATCCGCACTTCTGTTCCCGCTTCGATGACGTGGATTCGGGCATCCAAGGTCAGCAAGAACTGGGGCTCTCTGCCGTCCGGAACCAACACAATCTCCCCGTCGAGCGGCACCACGAGTGGCCGGTCGTTGAGGTTGTGCGGAGCCACGGGTGTCAGGCAGGCCACGGAAGATCCAGGCATCACGATCGGACCTCCTGCGCTGAGCGAATAGGCGGTCGACCCGGTGGGCGTTGCGACAATCAAGCCATCCGCCCAGTAGGTATTCACATGGCGGCCGTCTCGCCGCACGCCGATGGTCATCATGCTCGACGTGTCGCGTTTGACCACCGTCACCTCGTTCAAGGCGAAGGGAAAATCCCCGAGGTCGACGCCGTCAACCTCTACCGCAAGCAGCGCGCGGTTGTCGTAGACGACCCGGCCCGCCGCCAGCGCATCTACCGCCAAATCGATTTCCCCTGTTCCGACATTCGATAAGAACCCGAGTCGACCGGTATTTACACCCAGCACAGGGATGCCGGTGTCCCGGACCCACCGCGCTGCATCCAGCACCGATCCATCTCCGCCGATGACCACGGCCAAGTCGGCATCGGACATCGCCTCCGGACTGTGGACGGGGGAGAGCCCGTCGGGAAGGGTCATTTGGGACGAAAGCTCCTCGAGAAATGGGGCAGCCACGCGCAAACCGCTGTCCAAATCCAGCAGCCGCCGGAGCACATGCTTCACCGCATCGTTGTGCAGCGGTGCAACCTGCTTTCCCAGAACGGCGATGCGCATCACGAACCGAGGTACCGCATGAAGGCTTCGTACCGCTCCCGCATCTGCTCCTCGAGACCCGGCGCATTGAACAGCGTGCGAATGCCGTAGCCGAAGCGGGAAAAGGTGGCCAAAACCGGCGCCACATCGGGTGAATTCAGTCGGAGGGAAACTTCAACCACGTCCGACCCGGGAGTGCGGTCCACCACCAGCGCCAGCACCCGAACCCCGTTGCCTTCCACCAAACGCGCCAACTCCGCCACGGACAAATCCGATTCCGGAACCTCCAGCACCACAATGCCGCCCTCCGCTGCCCAACCGGCCCGTTCGCCCAGGAAACGCACGACATCCTGCGTTTGGATAGCTCCGAGAAAGCGGCCATCGCGCACGACGGGCAACACATCGGTTTCCGCCGCGATGAACCTGCCCACCACATCGAATGCATCCGTCTCCGGGTCCACCGCCACCGGCCGCACCGGCAGTCGTCCCACGGGCGTATCCGCATCCACCTGCAGGGCATCTCCCTCGTACAGAAGTCCTTGGAACTGGTCCCCTTCGAGCACCGGGAGGGCGCGCACCTTGAAGGTGTCCATCAGGTCGAGGGCCCGCTCGGCGGTATCCTCACTTCGGGCCGGCGGCACCTCGGCGCGCATCAATCGCTGGGCATCCATGCTGTAAATTTGGCGCGGCCGCTTCCGGCGGTCGCAACCCTTCGAAAGGTACGGATGACAAGGCTCAGCGTCAACGTGAACAAAATCGCTACGCTGCGCAATGCCCGCGGCGGCAACTTGCCGGACGTCGTGCTGGCAGCCGAACGCATCCAACGCTTCGGGGCCCACGGGATCACGGTCCATCCGCGGCCCGATGCGCGGCACATCACCTACGCCGACGTGCGCGCGCTGCGCGGCTGCGTCTCCACGGAATTCAATGTCGAAGGGTATCCGACGGCTGATTTCCTGGACCTCGTTTGTGCTGTGCGGCCGGAGCAAGTGACACTGGTACCCGATGCGCCCGACGCCCTGACCAGCGACGCGGGTTGGGACACGGTGCGCAAGGCGGAAACGCTCGCACCCGCAATTGCCCGCCTGCGCGGCGAAGGCATCCGGGTCAGCTTGTTTGTCGACCCACTTCCTGAGATGATTTCAGGCGCAGCGGCACTCGGGGCAGACCGCATTGAACTGTATACAGGTCCGTACGCGCATGCCCATCCCACCGCCGGCCCTGAAGCGGCACTCCCCTTTGCGCGGGCTGCTGCGCTGGCCCACAGCATCGGCCTCGGTGTGAATGCCGGCCATGATTTGAACGCATCGAACCTCAGGGACTTCGCGACGCACGTGCCGCATTTGGCCGAGGTCAGCATCGGACACGCCTTGATTTCAGATGCGCTGTACATCGGACTTTCGAACGCAGTAGCTGCCTATTTGGCGTGCTTGCGCCCGGCCCCAATCGGATGATGGACACCGTCCCCATGCACACCCGGGTGCTCGGACCCGAAGGTGCCCCCGACCTGATTGTTCTGCACGGCCTCTTAGGCACCTCGTCGGCCCGCGGCTGGTCAAACGATTTCCGGGTGTGGCTCCCCGACGCCCGGAACCACGGCCGGAGTCCCCACCACCCGGACCACTCCTACGCTGCGATGGCCGCGGACCTGGGAGCTTTCCTCGATGCACACGGCATCGAACGGGCCTCATTGCTCGGACACAGCATGGGCGGAAAAACGGTGCTCCAGTATGCCCTTCACCATCCTCACCGTGTGAACCGGCTGGTAGTGGCCGACATGGCCGCCCGTGCCTACCCCGTCCACCACGACCACATCCTGGACACCCTCCTGGAAGCTCCTGTAGCAGCGGCTGCCGAACGGACCGAAGTGGAAGCCTTCATCGCTGAGCGTCTCGGAGACCCCGTGGTGGTGGCATTCCTGATGAAGGGGCTCTCCCGCAACCCGGAGGGTGGATTCAGTTGGCGTGCAAACTTGCCGGTGCTGCGGGCGCATCTGGCAGACATTGTCGCAGGAATTCAATTGTCTATCAACACATTGCCCACTCTTCTCATCTACGGGGGGAAGTCCGATTACGTCGGTCCAGACGACTTGGCCGCATTCGATGCGCAATTCATGCAACTTTCAACCCATTGCATCGCACAGGCCGGGCACTGGTTGCATGCTGAGTGTCCCGACGAGTTTGCCCGTGTGGTGGGGGATTTTTTGAGGGGGTGAGGGTGGGGGGTGGGGTTGAGGGTGAGGGTTGAGGTTGAGGTTGGGGTTGGGGTTGGGGTTGGGGGGTGGGGGTGGGGGTGGGGGGGGAGGGGTGAGGGGTGAGGGGGGG
>CAZMNI010000098.1:4954-7809 GCA_964567615.1 uncultured Chryseobacterium sp. | reverse complement strand
ACCGGAGGGAAGGCGCAAGGGGCCAGGCGGGCCAAACCGCCTGCAATGCCGGCGCAGCTTGGGCGGAAGGGCGCTGGATGGAGCCCGCCAGGGCCGTGGCGCGGTCCACAGCCTTGCGCGCCGACTCGAAGACGTCGCCGTAGGTGGCGGTGGTGCCGCGGGTTTGGATTTCCTTCAGCAAGAAGTACGTGAAATAGCCGTGCTGCTTGTCACGGAAGACCCCGCTGCTCTCGTCGGCGGAGCTCGAGGCCCAAACGACGAGCGGCGAGGGGATGGCATCGGCCCGCGGCTCCACCCGCACGCCCTTCATCGCCACCAACTCGCGGTTGCGGGCGCCGCCCGAGAAGCAGGCGTCGAGGATCACCGTGCCGCGCGCGATCGGATGGGTCGTCAGCTCGCGGTACAGATCGGGCAGTGCCACCCCGAGCTGCGGCGATGAGCCGGAGACGTCCACCGGAATGAGGTACGGCGTGCGGTCGGCTTCCGCAGGGAGGCCGTGGCCGCTGTAGTAGAAGAACAGCTCCGCTTCGCCCCCGCTGGCGCGGGCGTTGTTCGCGAGCCAAGTGATGGCTTGGCGCATCGCTCCGGCCGTGGCGTTCGTCAGCAACTTGATGTTTGCGCGCGGCACCCCGAAGGCGCGCTCGAGGTAGTCCGCCATGCTCCGCGCATCGGCCGTGGCAAAGTCCACGTTCACCTGCGGGTCGAGGTCGGCGCCGCTCGAAGCGTAGTCCTCGTTGCCGATGACCACGGCGAACCGGTGGTCGTGGGTGCAGTTGCAGTCGGGGATGTTGCGGTCCACGTCGCTGGCCAAACTCGCGACCTCCACCGCCTTCGGCGCTTCCGCCCGCGAGGCCACCACGAGCTTCGTCGCTGCCAGCGCAGCGTTCAGCGGGAACGACTGCTTCCACGTGCTCCCGAACTCGCGGTAGCTCTCCGTGACGTCCACGGTGAGGGCGAGGGCTTCCGCGGTGAAGGTTTGGTTGATGATGCAGCTAAACACCACGCTGGTCGAAGCTCCGGAGGCCAGCGGACCCACGGTGGCCACCTCGTTGCCGCTGAGGCAAAACACCCCATCTGGCAAACGCAGCGCGGCGGTGACGTCGCGTGCTTCGCCGCTGCCGGTGTTTTGGATGAGCACTTGCAGGTCGAAGGGCTGCTTCTTGACGAGCGTGCCACCGCCGGTGAGGCTGTGGTCCACAACGGCCACGCGCGGGGCCGCGAAGGCCACCGTGGCGCACTCCACCTGCACCGGATCGACCCCGAACCCCTGCGGCTCGGTGATCTCCACGGTGAGCGCCAACATGCCGTTTGCCGTGGCGCGCGTGGAGCGGACGGGAATCCGCACCTCCTTCGTGGCGCCCTTCGGCACCGTGGGGAGGGCCGTTTCGCGGTCCACCTGGACGCCGGCCGTGGTCCCCGTGAGCCGGACGAGCGCCCGCAGGCCGAGGCCGTCTCCGGGCCCGTCGTTGCGCAGGGAGAAGACGAGTTCTGCGCGTTCTTCTGCGTCAAGGGCGTTGTTGCCGTTGCCGTCCACAAAGGCGAGGCTGCCCTCTACCACATGCAGGATGGGCGGCTGAATTTGTTTGCGGATGGAGAAGGTGTAAACGGGGGAGGTGGCTTCTGTTTGGGCCCAGCTTGCTGGGCTGAATGCAAGTAAAATGGCCAAAACCCACACACCCGCGCGCTCAAAACCAGCTCCTTGGTTCAATTCGTTCGGCTGCATGGTATTCCAAATGTACGCACAGCGCGCCCGCATTTCCCTCACTCCACGAGGGTCAGCGGCCGGGTGACGAGGAAGCGGTCGCGCGGCTCGATGCTTGCGATGGCGTGTTCCAGTGCTTGGGCCGTACCGGCGGTCAGCGGCGGCAAGGCCGACCGCGTAAACAGCAGCACGAAGTGGCGCGGCAGATCCACACCGTCGCGATAGAGCGTGTACTGCTTCTGGTATGCTGGAATCGGAAACGGATGTACCCGGCCGGCGAGCAACTCCGAGGCGGGCTCTGCTGCGGTCGGATGGATACGAAAGGCGGCCTCCCCCTCCACGAGAAAGACCTGCAAATGCCCTGTGGCCCCCGTTACGGAAAAAGCAACCTGGGCGCTGTCCCGGTACACGGGCAGCAAGCCTTCCACGTCGAACCGGAACGCCGGATCGGGGCGGCTGGCGTACTCCACCACCTGCGCCTCGAGGCACACCGAGATGAGGAAGTCGCCGTGCGCGTCCGTGCTGCGGCGCACGTCCAGCACCTGCTCCTCGACGATGCCTCCCTGCACTTCCGACCGGGTGAGGTCGTGAAACACTTCGAACGCCGCCTCTCCGGACGAAGCAGACACCAGGGTGCGGTTCGCCTCCACCCGGACGGCTACACCCGCAGCCCGCAGCGCTTCTTCGCGTGCCAACTCGCGGGCGCAGGCCTCGGCATCCGCCGCCGTGCGGTCGCCGCTCACGCTGCACTCACCGCATCCCCGGTGCATGCCCAGCGCCCCCGGTGCGTCCAGTTGGGCCCACGCCCCGGTCCCCAGCCAAGCCGCCAACAGCAAGCACGTCGACGCCGTGCGCCACGACCCCTTTTCCCAGACGCTGCCACACTTGACCATGGCTTAAAGGTGGCCCCAAATCCCCTGATTTTCAAAAAAAAATCGCCGGCTGCGCCGGCGATAAAAGAGTCAAAGAGTCAAAGAGTCAAAGGGTCATCAATCCCGGACGCAACGGACAGAAAAGCCGTTTCGAACGTAGTATTTGTAGTAACGGTAGACATAGGAATCTCCAGAGTTCAAGTAGCGGTTCCAAGCGTTTGAACCGGAAGGAGAGGAACTCCACCAGTAGCCGTTGTATCCGAGATTGTCGAAGTTTCCAT
>CAZMNI010000098.1:1368-4944 GCA_964567615.1 uncultured Chryseobacterium sp. | reverse complement strand
TCGCCGGATGCGCCGGCGATAAAAGAGTCAAAGAGTCACAGGGTCAAAGGGTCATCAATCCCGGACGCAACGAACGGAAAAGCCGAAGCGAACGTAGTAGTAGTTTCGGTAGACATTGGAATAGCCAGAGTACAAGCTGCGGAACCAAGCGGCCGATCCGGAAGGAGATGAACTCCACCAGTAGCCGTCGTTTCCGAGATAGTTGAAGGAGCCATTGCCGTAGTCTCGGGCGCCACCGGGCAAGGCCGAGAAGCCGATGGCATTTGTCCCTCCCCAGCTGTCAGTTTTCAGTTGTTTTCCTGCCACTTTTTCCCCTCCTAGCCCATCCGTCAGCTCCGTCCATTCTGCATCGGACGGCACGTGCCAGCCCGACGGACACAGCCCGCGCGCATCCTTTACCGCATACCAGTTGTACAGACGTCCGTAGGTTGAAAGGTGCTTCGGATCATTCGCATACATGGCTTGAGCACCGGCGGTAGTGGTTGTCCATTGGTCGTCCGTCAAGTTGCCTGGAATCGCAGCGCCACTGCGGTAGTTGTCTGAACGCAGGTTCTCGGCGAACCAGCACTGATTGCCGATGGCCACCGTGCGGTAATCGTAGCCGTCAAACGTCACGCGCTCGGCACCGGCGCACGGACCGGGCTTGCCCGTGCGCACCTTGAAGCGCAGGCCGCTGCCCACAAGCAATTCCCTGCAGGACAGCACGTCCCACACCGCCACCTTCCGGCCGGCAGTGGTCACCTTGCCGTAATCCCCGCTGAGGCAGGTCGAGAGCTGCGTCCACGATGTGCCGCTGTCTTCGCTCACCCACACCGAAACCTCGGCCGGCGCGTCGAGCGTGTACCGGATCTCGAGGTTCGTGCCCACCTGGACCGCTTCGACGCCGCCGACCGTTTGGGCCGCCGAAGGCGCGAAAACACCTGCAAGCGCGGCAAAGAAAGCGCAAAAAACCGCCCGCTTGAACGACCATCCAACGGCAAACTTCCCCATGCCCTGAAATTACATAATCAATCCCACCCTCAACCCCAACCCCAACCTCACACTCATCCCTCATCCCTCATCCCTCACTCCTTCAAACACCTCACAGACAGCCCCAACTCCAGGTGGGAGGCGCTGCGCGAGAAGGAGTTGAAGTGGAGGGCGAGGTGGCGGTAGAGGAGGCCCCGCGGATCGAGGGTGGTGCTCCACCAGTAGGTCATTTGGCCCCGGTAGAGGAATTCGCCGGTCGTCGACGCGCGCAAGCCCGCGGGGGTGGCGGTGAAGCCGCTGCGGTTGTCGCCGTCCCAGCGGGGCGTTTTCAGGGCGTCCGCGGTGTTCGTGCTGCCGCCGATGGCCACTTCGAACACTTGCCAATCGGCGTCGGAGGGGACGCGCCAGCCCGCCGGGCAGAGGCCCCGCGGATCGAGCACCGCGTAGCCGTTGTAGAGCAGGCCGTGCAGCGCGCGGGAGCCGGGCTCGTCGAATTCCGATACGTATTCTGCGACCGCGCCATTCTTCGCCCTTTTCCAGGCGCGGTTGCGGAGTCCAGCGCGCAGCGGGTCGCCGTTGCGGTAGTGTTCTGTGCGCAGGTTTTCCGCGAACCAACACTGCCCTCCCACCTCCACCGTGCGGTACACCTCGCCGGCGTAGGTCAGGGTTTCGAGGCCGTTGCAGGGGGCGGTGGGGGATGCGGTTTGGGCCGAAAGCAAGCCCGCCGTAAGCGCCCCGCAGAGGACCACGTGCACCGCCGCCGCGCGCACTTCCCTTGTCCCCCTCATTCCTGCTCGATGCGCACCACCGGCCCGTCCTGCTCCACCTGCCACCGGGTGAACAGGTCCAGCACGATGCCGTCCGACAAGCCCACCTTCGGGACGAGGATGCGCGTGCAGCCCGCCGCGTCGAGGATGCGCGTGTAGATCTCTGCCGCCGGGACGATGACGTCCGCGCGGTCCGTCTTCATGCCGAGTTGGATGACGCGCTGCTCGAAGGTCAGGGCGGCGAGTTGGGCGTGGAGCTCGCGGACCGTGTCGGTGGAGATGGGCTCGAAGCGGCTTGCCCCGGTCATGCGGTGCAGCCGGTTGATGTTGCCGCCGGTCCCGATGGCCAGCATGTCCTCGCCGGGGGTGCGGACGTGGTCGAGGAAGGCGGTCACCGCGTCCCACTCGCCGTCGGCGATGCCGCCCTTGAGCGCGCGGACCGTGCCGATGCGGAAGGAGCGGGACCGCAGCCGCGCGCCGCCGCGGATCAGCGTGAGCTCCGTGCTGCCGCCGCCGACGTCGATGTAGAGGAAGTCTTGGGCGATGGTGCCGTTCGAAACGGTTCGGAATCCGTTGAAAATCAACTCCGCTTCCTGCTCGCCGTCGATGATTTCGATGTCGATGTTCGCCTTGCGGGCCACCGCGCGCACCACGTCGGCCGCGTTCTTCGCTTCGCGCATGGCGCTGGTGGCACAGGCCCGGAAGGTCTCCACGCCGTGCACGTCCATCAGGTACCAAAACGCCTTCATCGTCTTCACCAACGCATCCTGCCGCGCCGGCGTAATCGAGCCGTGCTCGAACACGTCATCGCCCAGCCGCAGCGGCACGCGGATGAACGAATCCTTCATCGCCGACAGGCCCGAAGGCCGCATTTCGAGGTCTTCGACGAGCAGGCGCACGGCGTTCGAGCCGATGTCGATGGCCGCGAACTTCATGGTTGTGAGGCGAATGAAGGAGTAGATGCGAGCGGCTCGGCGACCGCCGCCGCCGCCAAACTGCCGTAGGCCGCCAGCCGACGGTACACCTCGTCTTGCGACGCGAGCGCTGCAGCACCTTCGGCCGGTTCCACGTACCGGTTCGCCCCCGTGGACTCGACGATGCGGGCCTTCGCCGTGTCGTGGAGTTGCAGATCGATGAAGGCCCGCAGCTCGGCTTTCAAGGCCGGATCCCGGACGGGGATGCTGACCTCGACGCGCCGGTCGAGGTTGCGGGTCATCCAGTCGGCGCTCGAGAGGAAGTACTCCGGGTCGCCGCCGTTTGCAAAGACCAGCACGCGCGCATGCTCGAGGTAGCGTCCGACGATGCTCGTCACGGAGATGTGCTCGCTCATGCCCGGCACGCCGGGAATCAAGGAACAGATGCCGCGGACGAGGAGCCGGATGCGGACGCCGGCCTGGCTGGCCTCGTAGAGCTTCGCAATCAGCTCGGCATCAATGATGTTGTTGACTTTCAAGACCATCCACGCCTCACGCCCCTCCCCTGCGGCCTCGATTTCGCGGTCGATGAGCGCCTCGAAGCGGCGGCGCGTGGAGTACGGGCTCACGATGAGCGTGCGGAAGACCGTCCGCTCGTAGTTGTGCTCGAAGAAGTGGAAGAGCCGCTCGACTTCGCCGGTGGTCACCGGATCGGCCGTCAGCAGCGAAAAGTCCGCATAGATCCGGGCGTTGCGCTCGTGGAAGTTGCCCGTGCCGACGTGGGCGATGGCTTCCGTGCCTTTGCCGCGGCGGCGGGCGATGTGGAAGAGCTTCGCGTGGACCTTGAGTCCGGGAACGCCGAAGAGGACTTGGACGCCCGCTTCTTGCAGGTCTTGTGCGACTTGCATGTTGTTGCGCTCGTCGAA
>CAZMNI010000098.1:0-1268 GCA_964567615.1 uncultured Chryseobacterium sp. | reverse complement strand
GCCTCCTCGAGCTCGGCAAAAATCCGGTTGTTCTCCGCCTGCAACTCGACGACCCGCTGTTGGACCCGGCCGAGCGTCCACCGCACGTCGAAGCCCAGCGTGGTCCGCGTATCCGGCCCCACGAGCGAGGCCCGGATGAGGTTCGCCACCCGCACGCGGAAGAACTCGTCGAGGTTGTTCGAGAAGATGCCGAGGAAGCGCATCCGCTCGATCAGCGGCACCTCGGGAGACGCCGCTTCCTGCAGCACCCGGTGATTGAAGGCGAGCCAGCCCATTTCGCGGTTGATGAACCGCTCGTGCGCATTCGTTGTTTTCCCCACGGCCCTAAAGATAGCCCCTATCTTCGGGGTCGCTAATCACCCACAAACCGCAAACCATGTCTGTACTCGTCGGCCGCCAGGCCCCCTCCTTCACTTCCCGCGCCGTGGTCGGTGACCGCACGGAGGCGAACTTCTCGCTCGAGCAATTCCTCGGTGAATCCTACGTGGTGTTGCTGTTCTACCCGAAGAGCTTTACAGGCATTTGCCAAACCGAGCTCCAGGCCTACAACGACCGGCTCGCCGACTTCCAAGCCCGCAACACGGCCCTCGTCGCCGTCGCGACGGATACGGCCGACGTGCTCGCGGCGTTCCGCCGGGTGCCCCGCGCCGAGGGCGGTGCCGAGGGCGTGTCCTTCCCGCTCGTGTCGGACGCAAACAAGACAATCACCACGAATTACGGGGTTCTGACCGGCGAATACGACTACAACGACGACGGCCAGCTCGAGGCGCCGAACGATTTGGTCGCCTACCGCGCGACCTTCCTGATCGACAAACAGGGCCAAGTCATGCACCAACTCGTCAACCACCTGCCCATCGGGCGCGATGTAGACGAGACGCTGCGCGTGGTGGATGCCGTGCGGCACCTCCAAGAAAACGGCCAGGCGTGCCCCGCGAACTGGCGGCCGGCTGCCGTTACGGCCTGAGGTAGGTCAGCAGTCCTTCGATTGCGTTCGGCGAGCCCGCGAAGCTCAGCCGGTGAGGCCCGAAGTGGACGTCGCAGCGGTCAGCCGCCGTGCGCTCCACGCGGGCTTCGCCGTGAAAGGGAATGGCCCACGTCTCGAGCAGCACGCGGAACCGCACGATGTGGCCGGAGGTGGTGCGTTCAAAATTTGCCCACTTGACGTCTGCCGTGGAGATGAGCAAGGCGTTGACTTCGGCGCTGCTCGTGTCCACCATCGGCACGCGGGGCGAGCCCACTGGGCGGCCTTGCAGCAAGGCGCGCAGCCG
>CAZMNI010000097.1:0-7829 GCA_964567615.1 uncultured Chryseobacterium sp. | reverse complement strand
CTGAGTCTGCAAGAAATGAAAGAGGCCGTCCTTCGGGGCGGCCTTTTTTTGTTGGAGACGGGCGCGGCGGAGCGTCGCGGGACGGGCGCGGCTGCGCCGCGCGGAACGAGGGTTGGGGTTGGGGTCGGAGACGAGCGAGGCGGAACATTGCGGGACGGGGTTGGGGGAGAATGAACTAAACCAGAGCTTGATGACTGGTTTTTCAGATGTTCAAGGCGCCCGTCCGAAAAAGAAGTTGGAGGTTGAAGGCAAGTGGTCTCCTGATTATGCTTATCTTTCGCGTTAGTAACGCACGGCGAAACCAATGATTTGTAGTTTTGGAGACCGAGAAACAGAACGGATTTGGAATGGGACGACTTCGAGGAAGTTCTCCTTCGAAATCCAGCAAGATGCTCGGCGCAAACTGAGAATGATCCAAAGCGCAACGGACCTCAGAGACCTGAGGATTCCTCCGGCAAATCAGTTGGAGAAGTTAAAGGGTGATCTAGCTGCGTTTTACAGCATCCGCGTGAACAGCCGTTGGCGCATCATCTTTATTTGGGATCGGAGTAATGCATTTGACGTGACGCTTGTGGATTATCATTGATTCAGAAACTATGAACCGACTCAGCAACATTCATCCGGGTGAGGTTTTGCTTCAGGAATTCTTGATTCCGATGGACATCACGGCCTACCGTTTGGCAAAAGAGACTTTTTTGCCTCAAACTCGCGTTTCGGCGATTTTGAAGGGGAAACGGAGTATTACCGCCGATACTGCGTTGAGGTTTGCCAAATTTTTCGGTACCAGTGCCCAGTTTTGGTTAGGCCTGCAAGTCGAGTTTGACTTGGAAGAGGAACTGCGCATCCACGAGGATGCGCTGAGGAACATCGTGCCGCACGCTCCCGACGCCGCTTGAGGCCGCGGGCCGTCAGCGTTCGGAGCGCAGCAGTGCCCGCAGCGCTTCCTCGGCCGCGGGGTGGGCAAACGGGAATTGGAGGGACAGGGCGCGCTCGGGGGTGACGTTTTGGGAAGCGAGCAAAGCGGTGGACATTTCGCCGAGGACCAGGCGCAGGAGGGCGGCAGGAACTGCGGGGAGGAAGGCCGGGCGGCCGAGTGCAGCGGCAAAGAGGTGCGTGAACCGGGCGTTTGTGAGCGGCTCGGGGGCGACGGCGTTGATGGGCCCGTGCCAACGGCTGTCGACGAGGGCAGTGGCGAACATGGCGCACAGGTCGTCGATGTGGATCCAGGGCTGGATTTGGTCGCCGCGGCCGAGGGGGCTTCCGAGGCCGAGTGCGAAAAGCGGCCGCAACCGCGCGATCACGCCCCCGTCCGCGGCCCAAACCAGGCCCGTCCGCAGCATCGCCGTCCGCACCCCAGGGAGGGCGTCGGCCAGCCGCACCTCGGCCTCCCACGCCTCCACGACCCGGGCCAGGAAATCGTCGGCCGGCGGCGCCCCCTCGCCCTGCGGCGCGGTCCCCTGCCGATACCGGCCGGTCGCGCTGGCACTCACCAAGATCGACGGCCCCTCGGCCCCGAGCTGCCGCATCGCGTCCACCACCGCCCGCGTCCCCAGCACGCGGCTGTCGAGGATGTCCCTCCGGGCCCGCCCCGTCCACCGCTGCGCCACCGTCGCCCCGGCCAGGTGCACCACCGCATCGACGCCCCGGAGCGCCTCCACATTCGCCGGATCCGGGCGCGGAACCCAAACCGCCCGCCCCGGCCCGCCGGTCCGCGACAACACCGTAACGTGGTGACCGGACCCTTCGAGCAGCGGAACGAGGTGCCGGCCCACCAGGCCGCTGCCTCCCGTAATGGCGACGTGCATGGTAGGAGAACACGCGCGGCGGCAAGAAAGTTGGCTGGGCCGCCGTACCTTAGAGTGAATGCTACGACCTGCTTGTTTTGCGCTCGCGCTGGGCCTCGCCTCGTGCGCGATCGCCCAAACTCCCTGCATCGACGGCTTCGCGGGCATCTACCCGTGCGACCGGATGGACCTGGTGTCCCACCTGACGAATGCGCAGCTGGGGGGCACTGGCGGGAACACGGTGTGGGGCTGGACGGATCCGCAGACGGGGGTGGAGTACGCGTTGATGGGCGAGCGCAACGGCATGGCGGTGGTGAGTTTGGAGGTGCCGGAGGCCCCGGTCGTCATCGGGTTTTTGCCGACGGCCTCCGTGAACAGCTTGTGGCGCGAGGCGCGCGTGATGCACGACCGTTTGTACGTGGTGTCTGAGGCCTCGAACCACGGGCTACAGGTGCTCAACCTCAACATCCTGAGAACCCTTGAGCCGCCTTTTCCGCACCTGCTCACGCCT
This sequence comes from uncultured Chryseobacterium sp., assembly GCA_964567615.1. GTDB lineage: Bacteria > Bacteroidota > Bacteroidia > Flavobacteriales_D > Sanyastnellaceae > CAMCYM01. The sequence goes on along the minus strand of CAZMNI010000097.1, from coordinate 5,534 downwards.
TCGGGGACGAGCAATGTTTTCGGCAAAGCCCACAACGTAGCGACGGACGAGGCTTCGAACCGGCTGTACGTGATGGGCACGAACCAGGCGAACGGAGGCTTGCTCATTTTCGACGCGACGAACCCCGATGCCCCCGTGCTGGTCGGAGACTTCGGCGAGGCCGGTTACACCCACGACACGCAGCCGGTCGTGTACCACGGCCCGGATGCGGTTTGGCAAGGCAAGCAGGTGGCCTTCTCGGCAAACGCGAACAAGCTTGCCCTCATCGACGTGACCGACGCGGCGGATGCCGCCCTGATCAGCAGCCGCACGTATGCGAACCTCGGGTATGTCCACCAATGCTGGCTGACAGAAGACCACCGCTACCTGGTGCTCGGCGACGAGCTGGACGAAACAAATACGGGCATTCCGACGCGCACCCTCATTTGGGACGTGGCGGACCTGGAGAACCCGGTGCTCATCGGCACCTACTCCGCCACGACCCCGGCCATCGACCACAACCAATACATCCTCGGCAACCTCCTGTTCCAATCGAACTACCGGGCCGGTGTGCGCATGCTCTCCCTCAGCGGCATCGCCCAAGGCACCCTCGACGAAATCGGTTTCTTCGACCTCGATCCAGCCAGCGATGCCGCCACCTTCAACGGCTCCTGGGGGAACTTCCCCTACTTCCCGTCCGGTCTCGTCATCGCCTCGTCGATGGAGGCAGGGCTGTTTGTCATGCGGCCGCGCTTCCTGAATGTCACGGCCGAGGCGGCGACAGTGTGCACGTCTGGAACCTTGGACATCACGGTAGAAGTTCTCGACGGGCTGAAGCCACCGCTCACTCCGACGATCGAAAACGTCCCTCCAGGCGTGGTCATCACGGGCATGCCGTCGTCGCTGAACGGTCCGGGAACCTTCACGTTCACGGTCTCGAACCTGCAAGGCGTGGAAGGGCCGCTTTTTTGGACATTGCGGCTGGATGCCCCAGGGAACACCGTCCGTGAGCCGGTGCATTTCACGGTCGAACCGAGCGTTTTGCGCTACGCCGATTTCGACGGCGACGGCTATGGCGATCCGGGCGTGCCGGTCTTCGGGTGCGGGGCGATGCCGGGATTCGTGGAGAACGCCCTGGATTGCGACGACGACCGCGAAGATGTGCGGCCCGATGGGGTGGAAGTGTGTGACCTCGTGGACAACGACTGCGACGGCGCAGTGGACGAGGGTTTCCTCGAGCTGGATTTCTTCCTCGACAGCGACGGCGACGGGTTCGGTGACGGGGCGAGCACGACCGGGGCCTGCACGGTTCCGCCGGGGTATGCGGCAGAGCCAGGGGACTGCAACGACTTGAATGCGAGCGTGTTTCCGGGGGCTCCGCCGACCTCCTCCGGCTACGACAACAACTGCAACGGGCTGTGGGATACAGGCGAGCAGAACCCGTGCCCGGGCGATTTCAGCGGCAACGGCGACGTGAGCGTCGAGGACCTGCTGCTCTTCCTTGCGGCGTTCGGATGCACGCTCAACTGCCCGGAAGACATGAATTTGAACGGGCTTGTGGAGACGGGCGACTTGCTGGATTTCCTCGCGGCCTTCGGATTGCCTTGCCCGGACTGAGGCCCGCCTGCCGCGGGTCTGCGATGACAGCTCGGGTCAGCCCTCGTCGGCCACGCGCGGCGCCTCGGCCGTCAGGGCCTGACGACGCACCATCGCGGCATACGGCCCATCCCCCCGGGCCAAATCTTCCGGCCGCCCCTCCTCGATCACCCTTCCTCCGTCCAGCACAACCACCCGATCCGCGTGGCGCAAGGTCGAGACGCGGTGGCTGATCATCAGCACCGCCGAAGCCCGCCCGGCTTCGCGCAGGGCCTCGAGCAACGCCTCCTCGGTTTCCGTGTCCACCGCTGAGAGGCAGTCGTCGAACACGAGCAGGGGCGGGCGGCGCAGGAGGGCGCGGGCGATGGAGATGCGCTGCTTTTGGCCGCCGCTCAGGTTCACGCCCCGCTCGCCGAGGAGCGTGGCATAGCCCTGCGGGAAACCCTCGATGTTCCGCGCCACTTGGGCGGCTTCGGCGGCGGCATGTACATCGGCCTCGCTGGCTTCGTCCACCCCGAAGGCGATGTTCGCAGAGATGGTGTCAGAAAAGAGGAAGACGTCCTGCGGCACGTAGCCCGTTGCGGCGCGGAAACGGTCGAGGGGCACGTCACGCAGCGGCACGCCGCCGTAGCGCACCTCGCCGGCCGTGGGGTCGAAGAGCCGCATGGCAAGCGCCGCCACCGTGGATTTGCCGCTTCCGGTGCGCCCTGTGACCGCGAGCGTTTGGCCCGGGCCGACGCGGAAGTTCAGCCCTTCGAGGGCGACAATGCCTGTTTCCGGGTAGGTGAAGCCCACGTTGCGGAACTCGAGGATGCCGGGCTCAGGCGCATCGGTCCGCGTCCCGGCATCGACCAGCTCCGGCTCGGCGAGCAGGAAGGCGTTGATGCGTGCCATGGACGCTTCTGCTTTTTGGGTCAGCGAAGTCACCCAACCGACGGACGCGAACGGCCAGGTCAACAGGTTGACATAGAAGACGAATTGGAAGATGTGGCCGAGCTCGAGTGCGCCAGCAGCCACGCGCAGGCCGCCGACGTAAATCGTCAAGATGGTGCTCAAGCCCACGAGCAGCACGATGACCGGTCCGAAGAGCGCCTCGGTGCGGACGAGCCCGAGGACACGCCCTTTGTACTCGTTCGCGTCGCGCTCGAAGCGAGCGGCTGCATCGTCCTCACGGTGATAGGATTGCAGCACGCGGATTCCTGCGATGTGCTGCTGGATGAAGGTGCTGAGTCGGCTTTGTTGGGACTGGACGCGGTCGCTTTGGCGGTGGATGGTCGCGCTGATCCGGTAAATCGCAATGGACATGAGCGGCAGCGGCAGCAGGGCAAACAGGGTCAGCACCGGATCGATGTACAGCATGGCCGCGATGACCATGACCACGAGCACGGCGAGGTTCAGCGTGTACATCACCGCCGGGCCGAGGTACATCCGCACGTTGCTCACGTCTTCGCTGATGCGGTTCATCAGGTCGCCGGTGTCGTTGCGCTTGTAAAAGGCTGCGTCGAGCCGTTGGTATTGCCCGTAGATGCGCGCTTTGAGGTCAAACTCCATGCGGCGCGACATGACGATCAGGGTTTGGCGAGTAAAGAACAAAAAGAGCCCCTTCACCAGGAATGCCGCGATGTACAGCGCCGCTTGCCAAACGGCCAACGCGCCCACCCACTCCCGCACCTCCTCCTTGTTCTTCACCACCCGCCCCGCCTGACCCAGCGCCTCCATCGACTGCGTCGGCGCCACCTCCGTTCCTGCCTCCCCGAACACCTCCGCCTCCGTCGCTCCCTCCCGGAGCGGCCCGAAAAACAGCTGCTCCATGTCCTCCAGCGCATTTACGCCCTCCCCGATCAGCGCCGGGGAGTACACGGTGAACACGTTCGTCAACACGATGAACAACAAGCCCCCGAAGAAGTGCCAGCGGTACTTCAGGAACAGGGGGTTGAGGGTCATCAGGTGGCGCATGGGGACGGGGTTAGGGTTGGGGGACGAAGGTACGGCAGGGGAAGAGGGGGTTGGGTCGGCGCTGCGCGCCGAGGGACGAGGTTGAGGTTGAGGTTGAGGTTGGGGTTGGGGTTGGGGTTGGGGTTGGGGTTGGGTCGGCGCTGCGCGCCGAGGGACGAGGTTGAGGTTGAGGTTGGGGTTAGCCGGTACTTCGCAAGTAGGAGGTGCGCTGAGGAACTGGCGCAAGGCAGAGCTGCCTACATCCGCTCAATCAGGGTTGATTGTATCCACTCGAATGCGGTCTGAGGGTCGTACGAGACTTGCGGGCGAATCAGGGCTTTGGTGTCGCCGATGAATTCGGTGTCGCACATTTTTGCCTCGATATTCAGGGAGAATTCCCTCGCCGTAGGTGCAGCACCGACTGAGAATGTCATGTATTCGCGGTAGCTGTGCAGCAACGCATCAAGGTGGAGCGTGGGCACGGCCTGAAGTGCGAAGTAGAGGTCGAATAAATCGCGCCCCTTCCTGCGTTGGTACAGGGCCCGGAGCTTCGTGCCCAAGAGTTCTTCGAGCGAATAGGTCGTCACGGTGCAACGGGCGGTGTGCCACGCCGAATCGACCGCGAACGGCACGTGCGCCCAACCCAGCACAGAGAAGTGTTCGCGCGTGTTTGCCTCGACCTTCAATCGCAAGCGCATAGACGGCGCAAACTCAGAATCGAAGCGGCAGATGATCTGTGTGCCATCCCGTTTCGGGTGCACAGTGGATTTGCCCAAAAAAGTCAACGCAGCTTGCAATCGTTGCACCGTTTCCTTGATCGGTTCAGCTCGCACTTGAACCAAATCGATGTCCTCAGAGTAGCGTGGTTGCGGTTGGAGATAAAGTTTGTGCAAGGCAGTTCCACCGCGAAACGCCAAACTACCTGCGAGCCAATCCTGCGAGAAGATCTCAGCCACCGCACGACAAATGACCAAATCCTGTTCCACCTGTTCCTCGTTGGTCCACGGCACGTGCTGACTCCATGCTCGGATGTACGCCTTCGGAATCACGGATCCGGGTCGATTTCAAGGTTCACAACGACGTTCCATCGGTTGCCTGATGTATAACTCTTCGCAGAAATGCTCGTCTTCAGCGGTATGCGGAACAACCTGAAGCGCTCCCGTTTCATGCTCTCAAACAAGGCATCGGCCAACGCTTCGCAGCCACACACCTTTTCTAGCAAGTATCCGAGCCGTTGCAGGGTGGTAGCATGGACGTGATGGAGGAACGTTGCATTGAAATCGGCGGGTTGGAGGACTTCTGCCAACTCTCGGAGCACCACCGAAGCGCGATTGAGCCCTCCCACGCGCTTTTCAAACTGGATCACATCGGCGGCGGTTAAGGCAGCATTTGAAATGCGGAGGTAGCCCGCTTCGGTCGTGCGGATTTCAATCAACGACGGTGGAATTTCCTTGATGCTGATGTAGTTGATTTTGACGCCCTTTTTCAGGGTGGGACGGAGTACGGGAAAGTCCGTCATCACAAAGTACTCCTGCGGCTGCTGATGAGAGGCGCCGTGGAAGGCTGCCGCGTTGAGGAGCGCGAGGTAATACGGCCGTTGCAGGTGCTGCATGAAAGCATCTAAAAACAGCGGCGGTGGCAGCATCCCCTTGTGGCTGTGCTGTGGAGGGATGATGAGGTAATAGCCTTTGTGGAGTGAAACCACTTTGCCGTTCGCGCTCATTCGACTGAGGGCCCTCTTCACGGCAATGTCCGAATGTTCTGGGTGCTCTCTTTGCCAAATTTCCGGGGTAAACGCGCAGTGTCCTGTGGCGAGCAGTTCATCCACCCAATGGAGCATGGAGGTTTCGTTGGGCCTGGGCATTGAGAGTGATTTTTTGCGTAAGGTACCGATTTGAGGTACTTTTTGCAAAAAATCTATTCTCAGAACCTGAAGTTGTAGCTGACAGAGGGCAGGACGGGGAAGAGGGAGACTTGGTAGGCGGCGATGTCGAGGGTGCCGGTGGCGGGGTCGCCGGAGTTGC
>CAZMNI010000096.1:5919-7880 GCA_964567615.1 uncultured Chryseobacterium sp. | reverse complement strand
CCGCGCGCCACACCGGCAACACCCGCTGAAACGACACAGGATTGAACATCCCCGCTGCCACCCGCGAGGCCGATGGCGCCTGCCCCGCCCATACCACGGCCTCGATTCCCCGACGTGTGCACTCGGACTCCACGAGCGCCGCTGCCAGCCCTCCTCCCACCACCAGCACCCGGGCCATCACCCCCCTACCCCGAACCGCCGCGCCACCCGGCCGAACGCATCCACCGCACGGTCAATCTGCTCGGGGGTGTGGGCTGCCGACAGCTGCACCCGGATCCGAGCAGCCCCTTGTGGCACAACAGGATAGAAAAAACCGATGACGTAAATGCCTTCGTCGAGCAGCGCTGCCGCCATGTCTTGGGATAGCCGGGCATCGCCGAGCATCACCGGTACAATTGCCGACTCACCGTCCTTGAACGGCAGGCCCTCCCGTCGGAGCCCTGCTTTAAATCGTCGCGTGTTCTCTTCCAGCCGGTCGCGCAGTTCAGTGGTCTCCGCGAGCATCCGGAACACCTCGAGCGAGGCCCCGACGATGCTCGGTGCAAGTGAATTTGAAAACAGGTACGGACGGCTGCGTTGGCGCAGCAAGTCGATGATTTCTTGGCGACCGGTCGTGAACCCGCCCATGGCTCCCCCGAGCGCCTTGCCCAGCGTGCCGGTGATGATGTCTACCCGGCCGAGTGCCCCACGCAGTTCAATGCTGCCGCGCCCGGTTTTTCCGATGAAGCCGGTGGCGTGGCACTCGTCCACCATCGTCATGGCTCCATACTGCGCGGCGAGGTCGCAGATGGCATCGATGCGAGCCACCACGCCGTCCATGGAAAACACCCCGTCCGTGACCACGAGGATGAAGCGGTGGCCGGCGTCGCGCGCCGCTTGCAGCTGCCGCTCCAAATCCTCCATGTCATCGTTCGCATACCGGTACCGGGCAGCCTTGCAGAGCCGCACCCCGTCGATGATCGAGGCGTGGTTGAGGGCATCGGAAATGATGGCGTCCTGTTCCCCGAGCAGCGGTTCGAACACGCCGCCGTTTGCATCAAACGCCGCGGCGTACAGGATGGTGTCATCCGTGGAGTGGAAGTCTGCGATGACCTGCTCCAACTCGCGGTGGATGTCTTGGGTCCCGCAGATGAACCGCACACTGGACATCCCGAATCCGTGTGTGTCGATGGCCCGTTTGGCCGCTTCCACTACCCGCGGATGGCTGCTCAGACCGAGGTAATTGTTTGCGCAAAAATTCAGCACCCGGCGCCCATCCGCAAGGACAATTTCCGCCCCTTGCGGTGACGCGATGATGCGCTCGCGCTTGTACAACCCAGCCGCATCAATGGCCGCGAGTTCGGCTTTCAAATGCGCCTGAAACGGTGCATACGGGATTTCAACGTGCGTTTCCATGCGCACGAAAGTACGCTTCTGGCTCCCACAGCGCACCCAGAACGAGGGGCGCATTCCGGTCTCCGTGGCCCGCAGCAACGCCCCACACCACCGGCACCTCCTCCGGCACGTGGTCCCGCACGATGCCCGCCAAGTCCCGCCCAAACGGCACCTCGTGGTCGTGCAACTCCGTGAATCCACCGAGTGCCACCCCGGCCACTTCCTCAAACACCCCCGCCAGCCGAAACGCGCAGAACATCCGATCCAGGTGGTACATGTACTCATCCAAATCCTCGAGAAACAGCCACCGCCCACGCACATCGGGAAACCACGGTGTCCCGAGGAGGCTGTACAAGACGCTGAGGTTGCCACCGGTCACAGGGCTGAGGCGCCGCTCCGCGGCGGAGAACGCGGCTGCGCCGCTTTGAGGGTCGAGGCGCCGCTCCGCGGCGAAGAACGCGGCTGCGCCGCTTTGAGGGTTGAGGTTGGAGGTACCGTTATCAAACGCCGGTACGGCGGCCTCGAGCGGCGGAGCCGCGGCCAGCGCAGTCCACAGGGCCGCTCGATCCTCAGGGGGAACGCGGTCC
>CAZMNI010000096.1:0-5819 GCA_964567615.1 uncultured Chryseobacterium sp. | reverse complement strand
AGCCGCGGCCAGCGCAGTCCACAGGGCCGCTCGATCCTCAGGGGGAACGCGGTCCAGGGTCAGGGCTACCGAGGCGTGGAGAGCGCCTACGCCTTGGGCAGCGGCCCAGGCGTGGAGGGCGGTGATGTCGCTGAAGCCCACGATCCAGGTGGGGTCGGCGCGGAAGGGGGCGGGATCGAGCAGCGGGAGGAGCCGAGCAGCGCCGTAGCCACCCCTGAGGGCCCATACCGCACGGATCGCAGGGTCGCGGAAGGCGGCGTTGAGAGCGGCAGCGCGGTCGGAGTCGGTGCCGCCGAGGGAACCGTCGCGGGGGCGGGCGGCGGGTGGCGGGAACACGGGCGTGAAGCCAGCGGCGCGGACGGCGGCGGCGGCGGCTTCCCAAGTGGCGTCCTCGGCGAAGCGGGAGGGCGTGACGAGGGCGATGGCGTCGCCGGGGACGAGCGGTCGAGGCAGCCGAAGCGGCGCGGCGGGATGCTGAAAAGAAAATCGAACCACGAGGGCAAGTTCGTTCGAAATTTGGCCAAACCATGGAACGCCCCTCCCCCCCCCGCCGCGTCATGATGACCTCGGCCCTTCCGTATGCGAACGGGCCCATCCACATCGGACACATCGCCGGGGCCTACCTGCCCGCCGACATCCACGCGCGCTACCTCCGGAGCGCCGGCCGCGAGGTGCTTTGGATTTGCGGCTCGGACGAACACGGTGCGGCCATCACCTTGCGGGCAAAGAAAGACGGCGTCACCCCGCGCGAAATCGTGGACCGCTACCACGTCGAGATGCAAGAGGCCTTCCGCGGACTCGACATCTCCTTCGACCACTACAGCCGGACGAGCAGCCCGCGCCACCATGCCGTCGCCCAAGACTTCTTCACGACCCTGCTCGAGAAAGGCAGCTTCGAAGTGCGCACGGAAGCCCAATACTACGACCCCGTCGCGGGCGCCTTCCTCGCTGACCGCTACATCATCGGCACCTGCCCGAAGTGCAACGAAGACGGCGCTTACGGCGACCAATGCGAGAAATGCGGCTCCGCCCTGAGCCCCACCGACCTCCTGCATCCGAAGTCCACCATCAGCGGCGCCACCCCGGAACTCCGCGACACGACCCTCTGGTACCTGCCCATGGGACGGCATACCGAATGGCTCCGCGACTACATCGAGCGCGGTGTCCTCAATGGCAAGGCCCACCACGATCCCGCGGCGTGGAAGGCACACGTGCTGGGCCAGTGCCGGAGTTGGATCGAAGGGGGACTGGAGAGCCGGGCCATGACCCGCGACCTCGATTGGGGGGTGCCGGTGCCGGTTGAAGGGGCCGAAGGGAAGGTGCTGTACGTGTGGCTGGATGCGCCCATCGGCTACATCACGGCGACGATGGAGTGGTGCGAGGCAAACGGGCGGGACTGGAAGGAGTTTTGGCAAAGCCCGGAAGCCGACCTGATCCACTTCATCGGCAAAGACAACATCGTCTTCCACTGCCTGATTTTCCCCATTTTGCTGCACGAGCACGGCGGATACAACCTGCCGGTGAACGTCCCTGCGAATGCCTTCATGAACCTCGAAGGCGACAAGATTTCCACGTCGCGGAACTGGGCGGTTTGGGTCAACGATTACCTGCGCGATTTCCCGGGCAGAACGGACGAGTTGCGCTACACGCTCGCGGCGCTGATGCCCGAGCAGAAGGACAGTGAGTTCACGTGGGTAGAATTCCGCGAGCGCGTCAACAACGAGCTGGCCGATATTCTCGGGAACTTCGTCAACCGCGTGCATGTGCTCGCGGCCAAATTCACTGACGGCGCCATCCCCCCGCCGCCGCCCACCCCCACCGCTGCAGACCTCGCCTTGCGGGACGAGCTCGCCGCCGCCCCCGCCCGCATCGGTGCGCTGATCGAGCGGCACCGGTACCGCGAAGCGCTGGCCGCGGCGCTCGACGTCGCCCGGGCCGGCAACCGCTACATCACCGACGAAGAGCCGTGGAAGGTGGCAAAGACCGACCCGGAACGCGCCGCAGCCATCCTCCACGGGTGCGCCCAAGTCGCGGCAAACTGCGCGGTCCTGCTCGCACCGTTCCTCCCCCGCACCGCAGAAAAGCTCGCCGTGGCCTTCGGCGTGACCGGGCGCCACTGGGCCGATGCGGGCCCCGACCTCGCAGTCCCCGGCACCCCGCTCGGCGACCTGCCCATCCTGTTCCCGAAAATTGACGAAACCACCGTGGAAACTGCACGCGCCTCCCTCGGCACCCCCGCCGACGCCGCCCCAGCTGCGGCCGACCTCCCCGCCCTCAAGCCCGAGGTCACCTACGACACCTTTTCCACCCTCGACCTCCGGGTCGCACGGGTGCTCGCCTGCGAGAAGGTCCCGAAGGCAGACAAACTGCTCCAACTCACCCTCGACACCGGCATCGACACGCGCACGGTCCTCAGCGGCATCGCAGAGCACTTTGCGCCCGAGGACGTTGTCGGTCGGGACGTGCTGTTGCTCGCAAACCTCGCCCCACGGACCATCCGCGGCATCGAGAGCCGCGGCATGGTCTTACTCGCCGAAACGCCTGAAGGCAAACTGCGCTTTGTCACGCCGGAGGAGCGGCCCGTGGCCGGCTCGACCGTGCGGTGAGTTTGGGGTTGGACGAAGGGTATTTGACCTACATTGTCACCGCCTTTTGACCGCCTGCGCACCGTGAAACCATGCACTTCCCTGAGTACCCGCTGGTAGACCTACGCTACACGGTGTTGTATGTGGACGATGAGGTCCACAACCTCCGAGCGTTTGCCGCAGAATTTCGTGGGGATGCCCGCATTTTAGTTGCAGGCAACGTCCCCGATGCCATGTACTTGCTCGAGAGCGAACCCGTGGACATGCTCGTGACCGACCACAAAATGCCCGAAGGCACGGGGCTCGAAATGCTGGCGGCGGCCGTGCGGGAATTTCCAGATGTCGTCCGGGTCATGATCACTGCCTACGGGACGATGGACTTGCTCAAAGAGGCCGTGAACCTCGGGCACGTCGATTGGTACCTCGAAAAACCGTGGGAAGCACGCGAATTGCAACGCATCATCCACACGGCGCGGCGCGAGGCCATCGAGCGGGACAGCAGGCGTTCCACCATCAACGGGCTGTTGCGCAAAGTACACGAAGGCCGGGCCACAGCGGATGCGCTGGTCGCGCACCTCGAGCGCCTTGCAGATGCCGAGGGCGCAGCTTTGGCCCACACCATTCGGCACATCTTGCACGAAGCACCCGCAGCGACGCGGGAAGATTTTTGAAATTCCCTGCAACCTTGAGGAAGCAGAATCCGTATCTTTGCCCACGCTTTTCGCCGATATAGCTCAGTTGGTAGAGCGACGCATTCGTAATGCGTAGGTCTGCGGTTCGAGTCCGCATATCGGCTCAAAAGAAGCCCTGCCCCGCGGCGGGGTTTTTTGTTCCCAGTTCGCCGGGGAACGGTCAGTCCCAGCGTCCGACGGAGCGGAGGTGTTCTGCGATTTGGACCGCATTCGTCGCGGCCCCCTTGCGCAGGTTGTCCGCCACGATCCACAGGTGCAGTCCCCGCGGATCGGCCAGGTCGCGGCGGATGCGGCCGACCCCCACCTCGTCCCGCTCGTGGGCGTGCAACGGCATCGGATAGACCTTGTTGTCCGGATCATCGAGCACCTCCACCCCCGGAAACGCGGCGAGCAAGGCACGCACCTCGTCGAGGGTGAAGTCGCGGCCGAGGGTCAGGTGCACGCTTTCGCTGTGTCCGCCTACGACGGGCACGCGCACGGCCGTGCAGACCATCGCCACATCCGGGTCTCCCAGGATCTTCTTCGTCTCGTTCCACACCTTCATTTCCTCCTTCGTGTAGCCATCCGGACCAAACACATCGCAATGTGGAATCACGTTCCGGTCAATGGGATGCGGGTACACCCCGGGCCCTTCGAGGCCCTGGCGCTCCGCCTCGAGCTGGGCAATGGCGGCTGCACCGGTGCCTGTAACGCTTTGGTAGGTGCTGACGGTGCCACGGACCACCCGGAAGGCGTCGTGCAACGGCTTGAGCACCATCACGAGCTGGGCGGTCGTGCAGTTGGGATTTGCGATGATGCGGTCGTGTGCGCCGATTGCTGCGCCGTTCACTTCCGGCACGACCAGCGGCACGTCCGGATGCATGCGCCAAGCGCTGCTGTTGTCGATGACGGTCGTCCCCGCCGCCGCGAACCGCGGGGCCCATTCGAGGCTCACCGATCCGCCGGCGCTGAACAGCGCCACGTCCGGAGCGGCCTCCACCGCCTCCGCGAGGCCGACGATGCGGGCGGCCTGCCCGTTGAAGTGCACATCCTGGCCGACACTGCGTTCGCTGGCGACCGGAATCAACTCGCTCACAGGGAAATTGCGTTCAGCAAGCACCTGCAACATCTTGCGCCCTACCAAGCCCGTGGCACCGACGACCGCCACCCGAAGTCCGTCTTTCATTTTGCAAAGGTACACCTCTGCTTTGTGGACGTCTGCACGGATTCCACGGAGCCGCGGGACCTTTGTGGCCTCACGAATACGGCGAACGGCATGCGGCGATGTTCCATCGGTTTTCTCTGGTTTTTTGCAGGTTGCTTTCCGTGGCGTGCCGCCACGGCCCAAACCCAAACCGCATGGACCGGCGATCTCGGCTCCTGGGCTTGGGACGGCACCGGCTGGACCCTCGACCTCGGCGGAGCAGGCACGGCCTGGCTCGCCACCTGTCCGGGCCCCACGGCCCTGCGTCGCTGGGAATGGCACGCCAACTTCGCCCCCTCGACCGCAAACTTCTCACGGGTGTTCCTCTTCGATGCGGATTCCACCGCGGGCCATTTCCTGCACCTCGGTTCAGCGGGTTCTTCCGACCCCATCGTTCTCCATGCCTTCACCTCTGGCTCACCCCCGGTTCCCATCGGCGACGCCTTTCCCGGGTTCTTTGCTGCGGGGCTTGCCTCCAGTTGGACGGCCAGTGCCGAAGGGCTCGCCTGTGCGCCCCTCGGACTTGTGCCGCCTGCCTTTCCTGCTGCTGCCTTTCCTTGGACCGCGCAATCCGTACCCGCATGCATCGGTATCCTCGCCACGGTGACTGCTTCGAATGCATCCGGCGTACGCTTTGTTCTGCTGCCCGATTCCGTCTCCGCACCCGTTCCCCGGCTGCAAACAGCTGCGTTGCTGGCACCTGACACGCTGCTGCTGTGCTTCGATGCCCCGGTGACGCCCGGGGGACTTCTCGGGGCGGAAGGTCCACTGGCCGTGCCGGTGGCCGTGCCGCATCCATCGGGGTGGCCCGGGCCGTCCGGGTGTTTCCACGTGCCGCTGGCCGCCCCGGTGGCCGAAGGCGGGTCGGCCGATTTCGCGACGACAGGCTGGACGGCGGTGGACGGTGTACTCATTCCTGACACGGGCTTCGTGGTCTGGCGCGCACTCGACACGCTGCCGGCCGGCTCGCTGGCCTTTACCGAGGTCATGGCGGACCCGACGCCGGCGACGCGGTGGGCCGAGCTGGAATGGGTCGAGGTGTACAACCCCGGGCCGCATGCGTTGGACGTCGCGCAGGCGACGTGGTGGGATGCGGGGACGGGGATGGCCGGGCTGGAGCCGCTGATGGGGTGGGATGGACTGCTGCCGCCGGGGGAGAGGGCGGTGCTGTCGGGCGGCGCGGAGCCGGTGGATCCGACGGGGGAAGTGCGGCCGCGCCAAATGCGGTGGACGGGCGGCGGCACGCTGCTCGATGCAGGGGACGGGATCGGGCTCCTCGGGGAGGGGGGCTGGGCCGCCGTACTGCATTATGAGCGGGGATGGTGGGACGGGGCGGGCGGCGGAACTTCGGTTTCAGCC
>CAZMNI010000095.1:0-7932 GCA_964567615.1 uncultured Chryseobacterium sp. | reverse complement strand
CCTGTCGTCTTGAAGCGGCCCGGCTGTACTTCCGCCGTGCGAAGATGAATCGCCCGGGCGGAGCAGAAGCTCTCGCCTTGCTCACTCCTTTGCTCGAAGACTGCCCGGACTTCCATGCTGAGGCCTGGTACATGGCCGGTGGCCTCGCCTACGGCAACCGGGATTACGAGCGCGCCAAATCACACTTCACTCGCTTCCTGGACTTCCCGTCCGACGACCTCGAACGGCTCGGGCCTCGCTACGATGAGCAGGCGCGCGAAATCCGGGAGGTGTTGCCGCGCATTGACTTTGAACTTGAGTTTGCCGCCTTCTCCGAAGCTCCTTCTCCGCAGCCTGTAGCGGGTGTCAATACGGCGAGTGATGAGTTTTTGCCGGCCCTGTCCCCGGATGCGACGCTCCTTTGGTTTACACGAAGGGAACTCATCAAGCCGATGGGCGACATCGTGTCGAAGGAGGTAGAAATCCTCTACGAAGCACGTCGTTTGCAAGCTTCCCAAGCGTTCAGTGCTCCTGCCCCCGTCGGACCGCCTTTCGCTGCTGGACTTCGCTTCGGCGGCGCTTCCCTTTCCCTGGATCACCGTGAAGTGTTCATCGCGGCCAGCCGACCCACCGGATCAAATCCCGACAACATCGACCTGATGCGGGCAGAATATGTGCTCGATGGCACCGATGGTGAGGGAAGAAAGGTGTACAGCTGGTCGGAACTCGAAGCCCTGCCAGCGCCCTTGGTTTCGCCAGACGGTTGGGAGGCACAACCTGCCCTTTCTCCGGACGGAAAGGAACTCTTCTTTGCTGCGGTTGATGCCACCTCTCTGAAAGACAGGGATGGCAACCCCACCATGGACTTGCGGCGGTGTGTGCGGGCCGACGATGGCGTGTGGTCCGCGCCGGAGCCGCTTCCTGAACCGTTGAATTCCCGGTTCCACGACAAGGCCCCTTTCCTGCATCCCGACGGCAAAACCCTTTATTTTGCAAGCAACCGGACGCCCGGCGGAGGTGGATTCGACGTTTGGGTGAGCCGTCGTGATTCGGCGGGTAAGTGGACGCCACCGCGGAACATCGGCGCCCCGCTGAACACACCCGGTGACGAACACGGTCTTGTGGTGGCAAACGACGGAAAAGAAGGGTTTCTCGCTGGACGCCGTTCCGGCACCCAAGCCCTGGACGTGCTCTCCTTCCCGCTGCCAGAAATCCACCGCGCAGAGGCGGTGGAAATCCTCAAGGGGGAAGTGCTGAATTCCGAAGGCAATCCGGTCGAAGGGGCGCGCATCGTACTCTCGAATCCCGACGAAGGCACCGCACGAGAAATCGATGTACGCGAGGACGATGGCAGCTTTGCGGTTGTGCTCCGGGCAGAAGAGCGCAACGGCGGATTGCTGGTTGTGGAAGGGGACGGCATCGCCTTCGATGCTGTAGCGCTCACCGATGAGAACACCTCGAAGCCTGTGGCCCTTGTCGCAGAAGCACTGAGGCCAGACGAACGGTTTGAACTCCGGGGCATCGTGTACCCCACGAATGGCACTGCGATTGATGCCGCATCCCGATTGCTGTTGCAGGGCTTTGCAGCTTGGCTGCAACGGAATTCGAGTTTGCGCATCGCTGTCGAAGGCCACACCGATGACGTCGGCGAGCTGGCCATGAATGCCGCCCTTTCGGAGCGGCGTGCACAAGCGGTCCGTGACTTCCTCGTCGGCCAAGGAATTGATCCGAACCGCATCGTTGCGCGCGGTTTCGGCGAAAGTCGCCCGCGGGCATCGAACGCCACCGAGGCAGGACGGGCGCTCAACCGGCGCACCGAGTTTGTCCTACTCGACTGAGCTGCACACGAGCAGACCACAGCGCGCCGTTGAGAACTTGGACGGGCGTTGCCCCAAGCACCCTGCGGCACCCCGCTAACTTCGCATCCATGCTGAAACTGCGTTTCACACTCTCCCTTGCCGTAGCAGTGGCCAGCTGCTTGTGCGGAAATGCCCTGCAGGCCCAGTATTCTGAGGGAGTCACCCGTTCCCAGCACGCTTTCGAGGCGGCCCGGGAGGCATTCGATCGGCAGTCGTATGCACTGGCGTTGCACAGGTTCGACACCGGACGTGCTTCTGGATCGTGGACCTCCAGTGAAGCCGCTGAAGCCGAATCCTATGCGGCCTTGTGTGCCCTGTACCTCCACCATCCGGACGGGCCTGCGCGCTGCGAGCAGGCCGCACTGCACTCCCCTGCTGCCGCAGGAAAACTGCACTGGGAGATGGGCCGGTGGTTTCACCGCGAAAAGCGCTGGAAAGATGCCGCGTGGGCCTTGGCACAGGTAACTGCAAAAGAACTTGACCCAGAGGTTCAACAAGAATACCACTACCGCAGAGGCCATGCGTTGTTCGAAACGGACCGGGGCGGTGAAGCGCTGCAACACCTTGAAAGTGCGTACGCTGCACCGGGCCTGTACGCCCACCCTGCGCGCTACTATGCCGGCCACATCCACTACGAAGCTGGCCGCAAAGAGGCTGCTCTCGCAGCATTCAAGGCGCTGCAGACCGTTCCCGAATTCAAGGCCGTGGTCCCGGTGTACATCGCCCAACTACTGCACAGCACGGAGCGGTACGACGAGTTGCTTGAGTACGCACCTGTCCTGCAAGACAGCGCGCTCGACATGAAGCCCGCGCTCGGGCGTGCAGTGGGGCGGCTGGTGGGGGATGCGTACTTCCGTGCCCAACGCTTTGCAGAGGCCACGCCGTGGTTAGAAACGGCCTGGAAAGGCAGCAGCGGGGACGAGCGGAACCGCGAACTGGCGTACCAACTCGGCTATGTGCGGTATGTAGGAAAAGACTGGTCCGGAGCGATTTCCGTCTGGGGCACTGTGGCCCGTGGAGACGACGCTTTGGCACAAAACACCCACTACCACCTCGCAGACTGCTACCTCCAACTCGGGGAGAAAGACCGGGCCAGAACGGCGTTTCGTTTGGCGTCCGAAATGACCCACGATGCTGAAGTCCGCGAAGATGCGTTGTTCCAGCACGCAAAGCTCGCGTACGAACTGTCCTACAACCCCTTTGACGATGCCATCACAGCCATCGAACGGTACCTGAAGGAGTACCCGGATTCCAAACGGCGGCAGGAAGTGCTGGGCTTTTTAATCGATGTGTACATGGCTTCGAAGGACTACCGCCGCGCCCTCGAGGCCCTGGAATCCTTGCCCGAGAAGAATGCAAAGGTGCGCAAGGCCTACCAAGAAGTCGCCTTCAACCGGGCCGTGGAACTCTACCGTGCAGGGCGGTTCACCGAAGCTGACCCCCTGTTCACGGCCGTACGCACCTATCCCATCGATCCGCAACTCGCAGCAGAATCCCATTTTTGGCAAGGCGAGTGTGCGTTTGCGACCAAGCGTTATGACGATGCTGGCCGCCAGTATACCTTGTTCTTGAACACCCCAGGGGCCTTCAACAGTGCGTTGTATGACGATGCCGAATATGCCCGAGGCTACGCCTTATTCAAGCGCAAATCTTATGCAGAAGCCCTGGGGGCATTCCGCTCCTTTGCCAAGGTGGATGCTGGTGACCAGCCGAAGCGGTCTCTCGATGCCGTGTTGCGCACAGCCGACTGTTTTTATGCCACAAAAGATTTTGTGCGCGCTGCTTCCGGCTACGCCAAATTCCTCGAAGCCGGCGGCACCCCAGGCGATTATGCGCGCTACCAGTACGCCGGATCTTTGGGGCTAGGAGGCAACCTCGCCGGCCAAGTGGACGCCCTGTTTGCCCTCGTAAAAGAACATCCAAAGTCCCAACTTGTGCCCGACGCCCGGTGTGAAGCGGCGCGTGCGCTCATTGAACTTAACCGGCTTGACGAGGCCCAAAAAGAACTCGATGCAGTGCTCAAGGGCTATCCGAACAGCCCTCGCACCAAGCATGCACTGGTCGATCGCTGCCTCGTCGCTGCGAAGTTGGGCCGAGAAGAAGATGCTCTGGCTGCCTGGGATCGCATCCGCACGGAGTTCGGCAACGACCAAGTCGCTGCCGATGCATTTTACGTGATTGAGCCATTGCTCATTGAACGTGGGCTGCTGGACAACCTGCCGCCCGGCGTAGGCATCGGGAAGGACGAAATCGAAGGGCGGCTGTTCGCTTCCGCCCAAAGTCTCGCCGGAGAAGGCGCTTGCGAAAAGGCGACAGTCCGGTTAGGGGAATATATCCGCCAGTATCCGGAAGGCCGGCACACGGTGGAAGCGCATTTCATGCTTGCGGAATGCCTGGCAGCATTAGGTCGGGCAGACGAAGCCCGTGCGGCATACGAGCGTGTCCTCGCGGCTCCGGCGAACGAGTTCAGCGAAGCAGCAGCAGCGGCAGCAGCGACCTTGGCGTGGAATGTCCAGGACCTTGCCGGGGCACTCAACCACTACCGCACCCTGGAGCAAGTGGCGATTTTGAGTGAAAACCTGTTAGAGGCGCGCATCGGATTGATGCGATGCCACTATTTGGTGGGAGAACCCGAGCCCGCTCGGGGGTATGCGGACCTTGTTTTAGCAGATAGCCGGACACCGGAAGATATCCGCCGCGTTGCGCTTTTTTGGCGCGGCAAACTCCGCTTCGATGCCGGAGAACGGGACGGTGCCGTGGCCGATTTGACTGCTGTGGCCTCGTTTGGCGGAGCCCGTGGAGCAGAAGCCCAGTACCTACTGGCGCGGATGGCATTCGACCGCGCCGCCTACACGGAAACAGAGGACCTTGTATTCGCCCTCATCGATGGATTCTCCTCCTACGATGCCTGGAAGAACAAGGGCTTCCTCCTGCTTGTACGCACCTACATCGCACAACAAGATTACTTCCAAGCGCGCGCCACCGCAGAAAGCATCCTGAAGTATGTGACCGATGAGGCCGTGCGCGAAGAGGCCCGTGGATTGCTCGCTGAAATTGAATCCGCAGAACGCGGACCGAACCCCACCCAAGAAGCTGAATGAAGACGCATTGCATTGCTGCGGTCGCAGTTGCCCTTCTGCCTGCCGCTGCTGCGGCCCAAACAGGTCGGGACTCCGTGAACCTCGAGGTAACCTTCACGGGAGCGCGAGAAATGCTGCTCCAAGATGCGAACAAGCAGTCGGTTTGGCCAGAAGCTCGCACCTTGACCGGCAAACAGCCCGAGTTCTCCTACCGGTTGCTGCCCAAGCGCCTCAACGTGGCCCCGGCCTACGAACCTGTGGGCCCGACCCGCCTCAAAGTCGATCCTCCCCTCCCACTTCTCTACGGCGGCTGGGTCCGGGCCAGCATGGGAACCTGGGTCACTCCGACACTTGATGCAGGGTACGCTTCCCGGCGCTCACGTGACGGCATGTGGGGCGTGCAGGTGCAGCACCGTTCCACCCAATTCGGGCTTGTGGACGTGGATAGCGTGGATACGCGATTTGCGACGTCTTCCCTTGACGTGTGGGGTCGGGCATTTCGGGGAAAGCACGTGTGGGATGCCGGCGCAGACGCGGGCCGTGATGCGGTGGCCTATTATGGCATTGCAGCCCTCCGAGCGGCAGAAGAACCGCTCGCTCTTCCTGCGTCGGAGCGGTCCATCTTCCTGCGCGCAGGAGGCGCCATCGGCTGGCACTACACCCCGGAAGATTCGCTTTCCCTGCGACCAGAAGCCCGCATTTCCTACCGGCTGCTCGCATCAGACGCTGCAGTACGCACACATACCTGGAATGGAACGGCGCGTGTTGCGGCGCGAATCAACGGCCACGATGCCGCTGTAGATGGCCGCGTGATTGTAGACCGGCGCACGGTCTCCGAAGACGAGAGTCAGCGCTACGAGCAGGCGCTCATCGCGCTGCAACCGTCGCTTGCAAAAGCCACCCGGACGTGGAAGGCCCAAGCAGGACTCGGTGTCTACATCGATGCACGCGGAGCACAGGTGTTCCACGTTTACCCCCACCTCCAAGGAGAGGTTCCGCTGTTCCGAGGCAAGCTGACTCCGTTCGTTGCATGGGGCGGCGAAGTGGTTCAGAACCGGTTTGAAGCGCTGCTCGTTGAGACGCCCTTCCTCGATCCGAACGTGGAATTGCGCAGCACATATCGCCCCATCGATGCCACCGGTGGTCTGAACGGTACGCTCGGACGCAGCTTCAGGTACACCCTCGAGGCCGGTGTGCTGCGCGAAACGAATCACTTGTATTTCCGGAACGATTCGACCAGCGGAGCCGGGGAGCGGCTTGGAGCGTTGTATGACACGCTGGGCGTGCGGAGTTTCCGCGGAGAGCTCGTTTGGACACCTTCCATGCCGCTTGAAGTGCGCGCCGGAGCAGCCGTTTTCCGCTACAGCACCTCGGGCCAACTGCACGCATGGAACCTGCCGGATTTCGCATTCACGGGGGAAGCCCGCTACATCTGGAAAGAAACGCTGACCGTCGGTCTCGTCGGTCGGATTGAAACCGGACGGATGGGCCTCAGTGAGCGCGCCGTGCTGGGCGGTGTGAACGACGCAGAATCCGGCGGTTACGTGGTGGATTTGGGCACACTTGCCGACATCGACCTTTCGTTTGACTACCGCGTCACTGGAAGGCTTTCAGCGCAGGTCGATTTTCGCAACCTGCTCGCTTCGCGTTACCGGCTCTTCGCGGCCTATCCGGTGCAAGGCTTTCAGGCCTTCTTCGGTGCGACCTACACCTTCTGAACAGGGTGTGGAAAACTGAACGGGGCGCGAGCGAGAATCCGGCGTAAATTCGGGGTTTCAGAAGGCCTGCCATGAGTGAAGATTTGACCCTGCCCGGGGCTGTGGGAGCACCCGTAGCAAAGAAATACGACGCCAGCAACATCCAAGCCCTCGAGGGCATGGAGCACGTGCGGATGCGTCCGTCGATGTACATCGGTGACGTCGGTGTGCGGGGCTTGCACCACCTCGTTTACGAAGTGGTGGACAACTCGATTGACGAAGCGCTCGCTGGCTATTGCGATACCATCACCGTGCACATCACCGCAGCAAATGGAGTACGCGTCTCCGACAATGGCCGCGGCATTCCCACGGATTTGCATGCGAAGGAAGGCGTCTCGGCACTGCAAGTAGTCATGACGAAAATCGGCGCCGGTGGCAAGTTCGACAAGGACTCTTACAAGGTCTCAGGGGGCCTGCACGGCGTCGGGGTTTCGTGCGTAAACGCCCTGTCGATTGCGCTGCGTGCGGAGGTTCACCGGGAAGGCAAGGTGTTCGAGCAAGAATACTCCCGCGGCAAAGAGCAATATGCGGTACGTGAAATCGGAACCTCGAACCGCACGGGGACCACGGTAGAGTTTCAGCCCGACCCCGAGATCTTCGAAACCCTGGTGTACAGCTACGATACGCTTGCAGATCGGATGCGCGAGTTGGCGTTCTTGAACCGCGGAATCACCATCACATTGGTCGATGAACGGGAACAGGTAGAGAGCGAAACCGGATTCCGCAGCGAGGTGTTCCATTCAACCGAGGGACTGCGTGACTTCGTGTCGTACCTCGACGGCAACCGGGAATCGCTGATTGCTGAAGTCATTCACATGAACGGTGAACGCAACGGCATCCCAGTTGAAGTGGCCATGACCTACAACACGTCGTTCACCGAGAACCTCTTTTCGTACGTGAACAACATCAACACGCACGAAGGCGGAACACACTTGACGGGATTCCGACGTGGTCTCACCCTGACGTTGAAAAAGTATGCCGAAACAAGCGGCATGCTGGACAAACTCAAATTCGACATCGCAGCAGACGACTTCAGGGAAGGGCTTACCGCAGTGGTGAGCGTAAAAGTGGCTGAACCCCAGTTCCAGGGCCAGACAAAAACCAAGTTGGGCAACGCCGAAGTTTCGGCGCCTGTGAGCCAGGCAGTCAGCGACATGCTCGAAGCCTACCTCGAAGAGCACCCGAACGATGCGCGCACCATCGTAAACAAGGTCATCCTCGCTGCACAAGCACGCCATGCCGCGCGGAAGGCCCGGG
>CAZMNI010000094.1:0-8201 GCA_964567615.1 uncultured Chryseobacterium sp. | reverse complement strand
ACCAACTGCAGCAAGGCATCTTCCGGGCCGGTCAGGTCGTGGAGGTCGCCGTCGTAAGCGAGGCGCCAGGTGCCGCTTTGTTCACTCACGAGCAAGGCCACGGCATCGGACTGTTCTGCAATTCCAAGCGCGGCCCGGTGCCGGAGGCCTGCATCTGGAGGGAGTTCTTCTCGGGACGTCACGGGAAGGATGCCTTGGGCGCCTGCAATGCGACCAGATGCGAGCAGCAGAGCGCCATCGTGCAGCGGGCTTTCTTTCGAAAAGATGGCTGCAACAAGGCGTGCATCGGGTCGGGCATCGAGCGCAGTTCGACTCGGGACGACGGCTTCAAGGGGAGTGGATCGGGCGAACACCGCCAAAGCTCCCTCGCCCCGGTCAGAGGTCAGGGCGAGTCCTTCGACCACGGCTTCGAGCGATGAACGGCTCCAACCGTCCGATTCGTTTGAAGAAAAAGCCAGTCGGCGCGTCAGCGGCTTCAATACGTCGCGCGAGCCGATCATCCGGAGGAACGACCGGATCTCCTGGGCGAAGACGATGGCCACAATCAAGATGCCCACGCCGATGAACTCGCCGAGGGCGTCAGCGGTGTAGCGCAATCCCGCAGCATCCAGCACTTTCCAAACCGCATACACGGCCCCCAGGCCGATGAGCACCGGGATGGCAGCGGTACCTCGGGCCACCCGAAAGAGCTGGTAGCCAAGTGCGGCAAGGAGGAGCAAGTCCACCGCCCGCACGGCCCATTCAGGAATCATGCTGGCCACGGTCCAGGCAGGGGGGCTGGTTCGAGCAATTCAAACAGTGTCAGCACTTCCCGTGCAGCGGTGACGTCGTGGACGCGCAACAGGTGGGCCCCGCGGTGGAGTGCCCAGGCGTGCAAGGCGGTCGAGCCATTGAGTGCTGCTTCGGGGGTGATGCCGAGCGGTTTGTACACCATCGATTTGCGGCTGACGCCTACAAGGAGGGGAGCACCCAAGCTGTGAAACATCCCGAGGTTTGCCAGCAGTGCATAGTTGTGCTCCAGCGTCTTTCCGAACCCAAACCCCACGTCCAGCAGCACGTCGCCGATGCCTGCTTCCCGGGCTTCAGCGAGGCGCATTCCGAGTGCTTTGTGCACCTCGAGTACCACGTCTTCGTAGTGCGGTGCGGCTTGCATCGTGGCCGGTGTTCCTTGCACATGGGTCAACACATAGGGCACTCCGGCGGCGGCCACGGCGGCAAACATTTCGGGATCGAGGGTGCCTCCGCTGATGTCGTTGACGAGCATGGCACCGGATTCGACCGCTTTCCGCGCCACCTCCGCACGGTAGGTGTCCACCGAAATCCGTGCATGCGGACGCACCTCCAGCAGTCCCTCGAGAACCGGTCGGATGCGCTCCCACTCGTCTGCCGGGCTTACTTCGGGCGCCCCTGGCCGGGTCGAAGCTCCGCCGAGGTCGATGAAGTCTGCCCCGGCATCCCAAGCCGACACCGCCTGCGCCACGGATCCGCCGCGGGACGCGCTGTAAAACGAGTCCGGCGTGCAATTCACGACCGCCATGAGGCGCGGACGGTCGAGGGCGAACAAGGTGCCACCGAGGTTCAGAGAGTAGGCGTGCATCCGGACGTATCTTCGCTGCGAAGGTACACGCCGATGCACGACACGATTGCCGCCTACGATGCCGAGTTCGAGCGGTGCGCCCGCTTGTTTGTCGCAAAAACAGCGGATTACGGGACCGCATGGCGGATCCTGCGGCCGGCTTCCTTGACGGATCAGCTCTTCATCAAGGCAAACAGGATCCGCACGTTGCAGGAAACCGGCGTTTCAAAGGTGGGAGAAGGGATTGTGGACGAGTTTATAGGCATTGTGAATTACGGTTTGCTCGCGTTGGTTCAATTGGACCTGGAGTCAGATGCGCCACTGGAGTTGGCAAGCGGTGAGGCAGAACGGCTTTACCGCAAAGCATTCCTCGAAACCCGGGCGTTGATGCAGCGGAAAAACCACGACTACGGCGAGGCTTGGCGGGACATGCGCGTCGGGTCGCTGGTGGACCTCATTCTGATGAAGGTGCTTCGGGTGAAGCAAATAGAAGATGCAGGGGGGCGTACGCTGGTCTCTGAAGGCGTGGAGGCGAACTACATGGACATGGTCAATTACGCCCTTTTCGCATTGATTTTGATTTCCGAATCGAACGCCAGGTAACTGATTTCCCATGCACTACGTCGTTTTGATTGCCCGTATCCTCGTCGGAACCCTGTTTGTGGTGTCTGGCCTCATCAAGGCGAACGACGCGCTGGGCTTCATGTACAAGCTCGAAGAGTACTTCGAGCCGGGTGCGTTGAATCTCGTGGCCTGGACGCCGTATGCATTGCAGTTAGCGGTCTTTGTTTGCGTGTCCGAAATCTTGCTCGGTATCGCGCTGCTTACGGGAGCTTGGCCGCGCTTGACCGCTGGCTTGACCGCAGTTCTCATGGCCTTTTTCACATGGCTCACGTGGTACACCTCCACGTGCGATCCGTACGGCATGAAGACCGTCATCGACGCAGCTGGGGCAGCGGTGACCATCCCGAACCAATGCGTGCTGTCGTGTGGCTGCTTCGGCAATGCCATCCCGCTCACCCCGTGGGAGAGCTTCATCAAGGACGTTATCCTGAGTGTGTTGACCGTTCCCGTCCTGGTGGGAGCGTTTGCGGGCCGCACGCAGTTGAACAGCGGACGGGACGCTTGGATAGCCGTCACCTCCAGCCTCGTGTTGCTTTGGGTGTTTTGCGAGGCGCTGCTCCACTGGAACTTTCCAGTCCTGTTCCTCGCCGGCTGTTGGGCTGTTGCAGAAGGGGTGCGGCGGCGGGTGCATGGCAAGGGACAGGTCCCGGCGATGGCCCTCGGCACGTTGGTACTTACCGGTGCGTTTCAGGCCTGGACACTGGCCTACGAGCCGGTCCGCGACTACCGGCCGTATGCAGTGGGTGAGAACCTCATCGAGAACAGAAAGTCGGCGGAAGAGCTCGGACTTGAACCGCCTCAGTTCGCAGTGGAGTATACCTTCCGCAACGTGACTACCGGTGCTGATACGGTGGTCTTGAGTACGGATTGGCTTGCCATGTACAAGGAGCCCGCGTTTGCCGCCACGTACGAGGTGGTGAGCTACGAGGGACCGCAGAAGAAAATCCGGGACGGGTACGAACCCCCCATTCTCGACCTCCAAATGCTCGATGCCAACGGAAACGATGTGGTCGATTCCATTCTGCACCTGCCCGGATTTGTGTGGCTGCATGTGTCGCGTGATCTGACGGCCTCCTCCGGACGTGGCGTTTCTGAGCTGCAAGCTTTGGCCGCAGAAGCCGCAGCGCGGGGCTGGCATTTTTTCGCCTTGACGAGCGCACCGCCTGAAGAGGTTGCGGCTTTTCAGGAAGCGAACGGGCTGAGCTATCCGTTTCTCGGCTGCGACCAAACCGAACTCAAAATCATCGCCCGATCGAATCCCGCCGTGCTGGTTGTGCAGGACGGGGTCGTGCTCGGGAAGTGGCCGTGGCGCGACCTGCCCGACGTGGCGGAGGCACGGCAAACCTGTGGAGTTGCGCCGTGAACCTCGTTGCGTTGCTGCAGCGCGGGCTCCGCGGGATCGGTGTGCTGTGGGGCGCCCTGACGCTGGTGTTCGTCCTGTTTTCCTTCGTGCCCGATCCAGCCCGCCAGTTGGCGGGCCAAAACGAAACCGAAGAAGCGGTCGCCGCACTGCGCACAAAGTGGGGCCTTGACCGCCCGTGGACCGAACGCTACGGGCGTTTTCTCGCCGGTCTGAGCCCTTTCCGGCCGGACGAAACCGGCGCATGGCGCCTGCAGGCGCCGGATTTGGGCCGCTCCTATCTGACCGACCGTCCGGTAACTGCGGCCATTGCAGACGCCTTGCCGGGCACGCTGCTGCTGGCGACCGTTGCCATGGCTGCTGCCCTGGTCGTGGGCATCGGCATCGGGTTGATGCTCGCCGCCCATCCGGGCAGCCGGTGGGACACGGCGGTACTCGGCATTGCTGCACTCGGCATGTCGGCTCCCTCGTTTGTCGTTGCCTTGGCCGTGGCCTGGCTGTTCGGTTCTGTGCTGCATGCGTGGACGGGACTGCCGATGACCGGCGGAATGGTCAAAGTGGATCCCTTCCTCGGCCCCCAGCTTGCGTGGTCGCATGCCATCTTGCCCGCGGCGACCTTGGCGCTCCGTCCGCTCTCCGTGGTGATCCAACTCACCCGCAACGCAGCACTCGATGTCCTCGCAACGAGCTATGTCCGCACGGCACGTTCGAAGGGACTTTCGACCTTCCGCGTGTTCACGCACCACGTGCTGCGCAACGCGCTCAATCCCGTTTTGACCGCTGCATCGGGCTGGTTTGCCGGGATGCTCGCCGGTGCCGTGTTTGTGGAGTTTGTCTTCGGCTGGAAGGGCATGGGCATGCTGATGTTCCGCGCCCTCGAGCAAAACGACCTGCCCACGGTGCTCGGCTGTGTGGCCGTGGTGGCCGCGACGTTCGTGCTCCTGAATGCCGGCATGGAAGGGGTGTACCGGATGCTCGACCCCCGGGTGCGCACTACGCGGTGAAGCTCGCGTTGAGGTGGTGGATGAGTTGCTGTGCCGTGGTGCTGAAGTACCGCTTCGTCCGGTAGCTGGACACCCACTGGATGCCACGCAGGGCATTTGTCAGGAACAATTCGTCTGCGCGCAAGAGCTCCTGCGGACTCAGGTTGCATTCGTACACTTTC
The DNA here is from genome assembly GCA_964567615.1 of uncultured Chryseobacterium sp. Lineage (GTDB taxonomy): Bacteria > Bacteroidota > Bacteroidia > Flavobacteriales_D > Sanyastnellaceae > CAMCYM01. The sequence continues at coordinate 3,476 of CAZMNI010000094.1, read as the reverse complement.
ATTCCGGCCGCCTGGGCCACGCCGATCACCGCGGCGCGCATGACGCCACCGACCGGGCCGCATTCGAGTCCGGGGGTGTAGAGCACCCCGTTGCTGGCGAGGAAGAGGTTTGAGCGCGTGGATTCGATGATTTGGTGCTGGTCGTTCACGATGAGGGCTTCATCGAAGCCTCCGGCTTCGGCCCAAATCGCAGACTGCACATACAACGTCGCCGCGAGGTTCTTGAAGTTCGCCAGGGGATTGAGCGGCTTGCGCATGTCGGTGTAGATGTCCACCTTCAATCCGCGCTCATTGAGGACGAATGCGTTGTCTTCGAGCGGTTTTGCCGTGGCTACCCAGGCCATTTCGTCCGCTACCGGCAAGTAGCGACCGCCGCCAGAGCGGTAAAACGTAGCCCGGATGTAGCCGCCCTCGCGGATGCCACTTGCTTCGGCAAGGTGCTGCAGTGCTGCATGGAACCGCTCGAGGGTAAAATCTTCCGGCACGGTCATCCGGTGGCCCGCACAGCTATCGAGGACGCGGCCGAAGTGCAATTCCACGTGGCGGGGTCTGCCGTCGATGATGCGGATGGATTCAAAAAAGCCATCGGCAAAAGCAAAGGCCCGGGTGGCGAACACCTGCGGCAGTCCTGCCGCATCGGTAAGCGATCCGTTGACGGAAAACCGCTCGGTCGCTGCGGGAACGGAGGGGATGAAGGTCAACGACTTCAGCATGGCAATCGGGTAGGGAGTGCGCGCACGGCCGCGAGGACATCGCCGTTTACAGAAATCTTGATGCCGCGAACGCCTGCTCCAGCTGCTGCCTCGAGGTCGCGGTCCTTGTCGCCGATCATCCACGACTGCGCCGCATCGAGGCCGTACCGCGCAAGGGCGCGTTCGATCAGGAGACTGCCAGGTTTGCGGGACAGGCTCTCACCCGTGTCGGGATGGTGGGGGCTGTAGAGGATGCCGGTCAGCGGTGTGCCCTGGGCGGTACAGCGGGCCTGCAGTGCTGCGTGGATGGCCCGCACATCGTCGTGGGTATACAGGCCTTTTGCGATGCCGCCTTGGTTTGTGATGACCACGACGGCATATCCCGCTGAGGCGGCGGCTTGCATGGCGGCGAGGAAGGTGGGCAGCAGCGTGAATTCGTCCACGTGCTTCGTGTAATCCCCGGGATCGTGGTTGATGACCCCGTCGCGGTCGAGGAAGAGGGCCGGTCGCTTCACAAGGCCGAATCTACGCACAACCGGTTCAACCGATGCGGCTTCCGGGCGGGACTTCATGGTCTGGTGCAAGCAAACTGACGCCGCCGTCTGAAAGTGAGCCCAGTACAAGGCATCGGGAGAGGACGGGTCCGATTTGGCGCGGCGGGAAATTCACCACGGCTACGACTTGTCTCCCTACGAGTTCCGCCGGCGCATACCTGTCCGTGATGCGCGCGGACGAGGCGAGCACCCCCAGTTCTGGGCCGAAGTCGATGGCCAAACGGTAGGCGGGGATGCGCGCTTCTGGAAATTCCCGCGCCTCGACTATGCGACCCACGCGGAGGTCGACCCGTTCAAACTCTGCAGGAGTCAGCGGCTGGTCCATGCGGACGAAGGTAGGCGGCCGGGTAGGTCTTCGGTACATTTGGTGCATGGAGCAGGGATTCGACTTTCCAGCATTGACCGGGGAATCGTGGCGTGCCCTCGCCGGCGATGCGGCGGCAGAACGCCTCCGCTACGACGGCCTGCGTGTGCCGGTCTGGCTGGACGGCACAGACCCGCGCGCAACCCCCCACCCGCTGCCTCCGCGGCCGGTGCCGGTCGGAGCGGGCGGCTGGGAAATCGAGCAGAGCTTCTCCGACGCCGCTGCGCTCGGCACGGCCCTGAACCAAGGCATCGAGGGCGTCCGGATTCCCGCTGCCGCCCAGCGCGACCCCGGCATCGCCCGCCTCCTCGACGGCGTCCACCTGCCCATGGTGGCCATCCACCTCGACGGCGGCGGCGAGCCCGGCGTCCTCCTGGATTTCATGGACCTTGCCGCCGGGGCCGATGCGGCTGCACTCGTCGGAACGTGCTCGCGGTGCGCCATGCAGCCCGGTGCAGATGCGGGTCGGCTTGCACTGCACGTGGCGGCGTGGGCTGCGGTGCTGCCGCGGTTCAGGACGTGGGGGTGCGATGCGCTTCCGTGGATCGAAGGGGGAATGGGAACCGTGGATGCGCTGGCCGGTGTGGTACGTGCGGCAGAGGACGCGCTGGTCGGATTAGAGAAGGCGGGCATCGGGCCACGGGCCGCGGCGGAGCGGGCGGTGGTGCGTTGGGCTGTGGATACAGATGTTGTGCACGAGGTTGCTGCGCTGCGGGCGCTGCGGCTACTGTGGAAGGCGTTGCTGGAGCGGCACGGGGCAGCGGGGGTGCCGCTGCGGATCGAGGTGCGCCCGGCGATGCGGCGTTGGACGCGCGTCAGGCCCGAGGACAACCTGCTGCGCGTGGTGGCTTCGACATATGCGGCAGTGCTGGGATGTGCGGACGGCATCGAGGCACTTCCTTCGACTGCACGCAGCGCTCCCCCGGCAGACGGACCGCTCAGGTGGGCGCGGAACGTGCAGCACCTGTTGCGCGAAGAGTGCGGGATGCACCGGTACGAAGACGCTGTAGCCGGTAGCAGGGCGGTCGAGGCGCGGACCGCGGCCCTGATCGCAGCGGTGGAGGAGGAGCTCAGGCAGCAGCCATCGTGGGCGGGATGGGTTGTACAAAAAGGTCCGGAAGCAGCGTTGCAGCGGGGCCGGGAGGCGTTGAAGTCCGCGCCGTTGTTCTTGCCGGTGGATGTGCCGCGGGGGGAGGAAGCGGAGCCGGACCTCGTGCATCCGGGCAACGGCCTGCCGGTGCCATACTTTGTTGCAGATTACCCGAAGAGCTGAGCATGAGCCATTTGCACGAGAAGTTCGGGCCCGGTGCGCCCCCGTTCCTCGGAGGGCCGTATCCGACGATGTACACGACGAAGCCGTGGACCATCCGCCAGTACGCGGGGTTTTCGACCGCTGAGGCGTCGAATGCCTTTTACCGCCGCAACCTGGCGGCGGGCCAAAAAGGGCTCAGCGTCGCCTTCGATTTGGCCACCCACCGCGGCTACGATTCCGATCACCCGCGCGTAGCCGGAGACGTGGGCATGGCGGGCGTGGCCATCGACAGCGTAGAGGACATGAAGCGCCTGTTCGACGGCATCCCGCTGCGCGAGATGTCGGTGAGCATGACGATGAACGGCGCAGTGCTGCCGGTGCTGGCATTCTTCATCGTGGCGGGAGAGGAGCAAGGGGCCACGCCTGCTGAGCTCAGCGGAACCATCCAGAACGACATCCTCAAGGAGTTCATGGTCCGCAATACCTACATCTATCCGCCAGAACCTTCGATGCGGATCATCGCGGACATCTTCGGTTGGACGTCGCGCCACATGCCGCGTTTCAACTCGATTTCCATCAGCGGCTACCACATGCAGGAAGCGGGGGCGACGCCG
>CAZMNI010000093.1:0-8205 GCA_964567615.1 uncultured Chryseobacterium sp. | reverse complement strand
TTCGAGCCGGCGCAGGTGGCGGACTCGTGGTTGAACACGTACACCCAGTTGTTCGGGTTGCCGAGGCAGTGGTTTGCAGTGAGGAAGTAAGGCGTGCCGTCGTTTGCCGTGTTGTTGACCAAGGCGCCGCTGCAGGCCGCAAATCCGCCTTCGAGGATCAGGGCCACACTGCGCTTTTCGGTGGCCCAAAGCGCGCCTTCCGGACAATTCACGTTGATGTTGCAGGCGCCCGAGGTGCCGTAGGGCCCGCGGTCGGACGCAGCTTCAAGAGCGGCGGGTGCGGATTCCAGGCCGCGGTACCCGTGGACCACTTGGTCGATGTGCAACTCGACCGCATCCTGGGCGGTGCCGCGCGGGCCGCGGTATTCGACGACAAGCTCTTCGCCTGCGAGGAGCCCGACGGCAAGTCCGCCCGACGGCTTCATGCTGCGGTGGTCGAACGCGCCGAGGAAGCCGGAGCGGTCGGTGGCCCACACATACACCTGTCCGCCCTTGGGCACCGCAAACCGGTCGAAACGCAAGCTGATGCCCAGCGCACCGGGGCAGCGCACCACCGCCCGCCAAACAGGCGCACCGGACTCGACGGACCACGCGCCGCCCCGTTCCGTTCCGAAGTCGGCGGCATGCTCGACGCCGAAGCGCCACGGAGCTTGTTTGAAGGCGTCCGTGACGGCGTCTTGGGCGGCGAGGGCGCTGCGGTCCACGGCACCGAAGTCGTGCACGGGCAAGACCTCCAAGGCCACGTCCCAGTGCGGGCGGCCGCCGTAGGAAATTTGGGCCGCGAGCGGCGCAGCCGCAGCCGCGGCAAACAGGACTACACCAGAAAGGGCGGCCCTTCCGCGGGCTGCAAACGAGCGGTCAAGGATGGACATAGGTCAGGGGTTCTTTCCAGGTTGCAAGCATAAGGACCGTACGGCCGGTGGTTCCGGCACGCCAAATTTCCAACGGAAGCGCCACCTCCTCGGTGACGAGCGCCCGGCACGCATCCTCGGCGCGGTGTACCAAGGCAAGCTGCTGCTTCGGCGGCAAACTCTTCAGCACAGGGCCGTTGCTCCGCAGCTCAAACGCATGCACCCCGCACCCCCCGCTGTACCGCACCGTGCAGCGCAGCGAGTCGCCATCCACGCGGACATCGACCAGCTCGACGGGCACTTCGGGCAAATCGCGGACATCGCGCACGCTGTCGTCCGCAAAGTCGACCGCCGCCGGACGCGCCGCGCAGCCAGCAAGCAGCAACACAGCGGCCACCGCCCACACCGAATTCCGCAGGTTCATGCCGAGAAAGGTACGGCATGCCCAGCGATGCAAGGATTACCTGAACTCCAGGCCGAGGGGCATGCGCGTTTGGACCACATCGCCCGAGAGCAGCATCCGGCGCACTGCGAGCGCATCGCTTACCGCAACGCCTTCCACGCCCAATGCCCGCACCCACACTTCGGCCCCGCTGAGGTCCTCGAGCAGCACATCGAGCGGGCCCCGCGACTCCGGCAAGTACACCCGCTCCACGTCGCCTTCGGCCAGCCCCGCGAGCTTCGCCGCCGCCGCGATGGCATCCTCAAAATCGCCCAACTCGTCCACCAGACCGACCTCCACCGCATCGCGACCGGTCCACACGCGGCCCCGCGCCACTTCCTCCACGCGCTCGATCGGCAGCTTCCGTCCGCGCGCCACCAAGGAGGTGAAGTCCTTGTAAATGTCTGCGATGCCCGCGTTCATGGCTTCGAGCTGCTTTGCCGTCAACGGCCGATCCACGCCCATGCCGGCCTCCGGATGCGTGGCCACTTCGTCGAACGTCAGGCCCATCTTGTCGTTCAGGAGGGTCTTTGCATTCGGAATCATGCCAAACACACCGATGGAGCCCGTCAGCGTGGTCGCGTTCGCAAAAATGCGGTCTGCGTGGGCGCTGATGTAGTAGCCGCCCGAGGCGGCCAAATCCCCCATGCTCACGACCACCTTCTTGCCTTCCTTGCGCAGCAGCTCCACCTCCCGCGCGATGACGTCACTCGCCAGTGCAGATCCGCCCGGCGAGTTCACCCGCAACACGACGGCCTTCACATCCGGCGCCCGGCGCGCCTCCCGGAGCGCTTCGGATACGGTCTCTGAACCGATGACGGTGTTGCTCCCCTCCCCCGATTCGATGGGTCCGACGGCATACACGATGGCCACGTTGCCGCCGAGCGGCTGTGCCACAGTGTCTGCTTCTGCTTTCTCCGACTTTTCAAACGAAAACCCCGACAACTCGTCCATCGAGAACCCGAAGAACTTTTCCGGCAAGCTGTAGGTGGCCAAATCCACCACATTTGCCCGCTTGCCCACCTTCGCATCGAGCAAAGCGTCGAGCTCGTCGCGGTGCTTCAGCCCGTCGATGAGCTTGAAGCGGACCGCGTCCTCCGCCCGCCGAACGAGCAGCCCAGCTGCGATGGAGTCCAGCAGCGCCGGCTGCAGCTTGCGGCCCTCTGCAATCCCGCTGCGCACTTCGTCCCACACGTCCTCGAGGAGTGCTGTCATTTGCACGCGGTTCTCCGGGCTCATGTCCTTGCGGATGAACGGCTCGACTGCGGATTTGTACAGGTTGTCCGGCCCCCGCAACACGGTGACGCTGACCCCGAGCTTCTCGAGCATGCCGGTGAAGTAGGTGGTTTGGAGCCGCATCCCGCTGAATTCCATGTAGCCGTTCGGCTGCAAATACACCTCATTCGCCGCCGAAGCGAGGTACAGCGCGCGCATCGACATCTGCTCGCTCCACGCCACGACCCACTTGCCCGAATCGCGGAAGGCCTCGATGCCCGAGCGCAGATCCTGCAAGGTGGATGGCATGGCTTGGACGTCGCTGATGTTCAGGAAGACGCCCGTGATGCGGTCGTCGGAAGCGGCGAGGGCGAGGGCGGAGAGGATTTGGTCCAACCCCACCTCCGATTCCGCAGAAAGTCCGCCGATATCGAAACTCGGCTGGTCGCTTCCCCGCTCCACGATGGGCGCGTCGAAATTCAACTCGAGCACGCTGCCCTCCGTCACCTCTACGGTCGGGACCTCGTCGTCCTCGCCGCTGAAGGCCGCCGCGAGGCCTACGATGATGGAAATGACGGTGATGGCGATCAAAATTCCGCCCGTCAGCACGATGCCGATGGACGATCCGATTGCAGATGCGAGGATGTTTTTGCCGAAACTCATGGAAAAAGGGGATGGTGTAGTTTTGACGCAGAGGCCGGCCGAAAATTACGGCGCCCCTCGTCCCTTTTCATGACGGAAATTTTGTGCATCGGCCTCGGCGCGAACCTCGGAGACCGGGTGGCGGTCTTGAACGCGGCCGTAGGAGCCTGCGCTGCGCAGTTTGGGCCACCGCGGGCAGTTTCGTCGTGGTGGGAAACGGCGGCCTGGGGAATGCCGGAGGGGACACCGCCCTTCCTCAACGGCGCCGCTGCGTTTGCATTGCCGTCGCTCAGTCCGGAAGCCGTCCTCGACGCTTTGCTGGCCATCGAACAGCACCACGGCCGCGTCCGAGGCACGGACCCCGGGTACGTCTCCCGCACCCTGGACCTCGACATTCTCCTCTTCGGAACGGCCCAACTCGCCACGTCCCGCCTCGCAGTCCCCCACCCCCGGATGGCCGCACGTCGCTTCGTCCTCGCGCCCCTGGCTGAAGTGGCGCCCCTTGCCGCCGTGCCCGGAACCGGCTACACCGTCGCCGAGTTGCTGGCCGCATGCACCGACGCCGCAAGAGTCGCACGTCTGCATCCTGCACCTGTCGTGCCATGAGTGCCCGCTCATCCCTCTCAAGCCCGTATGGCTACATCGCCATCGAAGGCAACATCGGCGCCGGCAAAACGACACTGGCCACGCGGCTCGCCGAGCGCCTCGGCGCAGAGCTCCTGCTCGAGCGGTTCGAAGAAAACCCCTTCCTCGAACGCTTTTACGCCGACCCCGCTGCCCACGGCTTCTCCGTCGAACTCGCCTTCGTCAGCGACCGGTGGAAGCAGCTCCGCGAGCAGCTCAGCCGCCGCAACCTCTTCCGCCCCACAGTGGTCGCGGATTACGCATTCGCAAAAAGCCTCGTGTTCGCGCGCAAAAACTTGCCGCCTGCCGAATTCACGCTCTTCGAGAACCTCTTCCGGTTGATGGAGAAGGAGTTGCCAGTCCCGGAGGTGATCGCCATCCTCGACCCTCCCGCCGACCGCATCCGGGACCAAATCGCGCGCCGCGGCCGCACCTACGAGCAAAACCTCCCCACCGGCTACCTCGACGGCATCCACGCCGGCTACCGCAAGCACTTCCGCGCCGCCCGCGGCTCGCGGGTGGTGTGGATCGACTCCTCTCCCTTCGACATCCTCGAACGCCCGGACGACCTCGACCGGCTCGCCGACCTCATCCTCACGCCACGGAAGGTGGGGGTGTATCGGGTTTGAGGTTGAGTTTGAGTTTGAGGTTGGGGTTGGGGACGAGGTTGGGGACGAGGTTGGGGGTCGGGTTGGGGTTGAGGTTGGGTTTGGGTTTGGGTTTGAGTTTGAGTTTGAGTTTGAGTTTGAGTTTGAGTTTTGGGGCACAGGGTGGTTACACGACTCCTCGTTTTCAACCTCAATCCTCCGGCGCGAAGCGCCGCCTCATCCCTTCGGCGCGAAACGCCGCCTCATCCCTCCGGCGCGAAGCGCCGCCTCATCCCTTCGGCGCGAAGCGCCGCCTCGTCCCTTCGGCGCGAAGCGCCGCCTCATCCCTTCGGCGCGAAGCGCCGCCTCATCCCTCACACTTGGCCGCGCAGCGGCCCCGGATCATCAGACGCGAAGCGCCGCCTGTCCCCATTCTTTCCCATCTTCGGCGCATGAACCGGAAAGACTTTTTGCGGGCCAGCGGAATTGCGGGGCTCGGCGCCTGGTGGGCAGGCAGGGCTTGGGCATCGGGCGGCCCTGTGGAGGCCGTGGATTTCGAGGGCAAGGTGCGGTGGGCGGGGATTGACGGCAGTGCGATGGAGCTTGCAGCCGAACCGATTGCCCGGGTGCGGGTGGCGGTCATCGGGTGCGGGAACCGCGGGGAATCGCTGATTGACATGCTGCGTTGGTTGACGCAGCAGGGGCATTGCGAAATCACGGCGGTGGCGGACCTGAATCCGGCAAAAGTGGACAAGGCGGCTGAGCAGGTGCGGGCATTTCAGGGGGCGGAGCCGCGGAAATTCACGGGTTCGGCGGAGGTTTGGAAGGAGGCGGTGCGGCGGGACGTGGCGGATTTGGCCCTCATCTGCACCCCGTGGGAACTCCACACGCCCATGGCCCTGGAGGCCATGCGCAACGGGCTGCATGCCGCGTCGGAAGTGCCTTTCGCGTACACGGTGGACGACTGCCTTGCGCTCGTGCGGACGTGCGAGGAGACGCGCCGCCATTGCATCATGCTCGAGAATTGCTGCTACAACGAGGAGGAACTCTGGGTGTTGCGCATGATCGAGGAGGGTGTGTTCGGCACGGTGACCCACGCGGAATGTGCGTACCTCCACGATTTGCGGGTGATGCTGATGGACCCCACGTACTACGAGGGCCGGTGGCGGCTGATGCACCACCTGCGGCGCAACGGCAATCCCTACACGACCCACGGCCTCGGTCCGGTGTGCATGTACTTCGACATTTTGCGCGGGGATACGTTGACGCACCTCGTGTCGATGGGGTCGAAGGAGGCGGCGTTGAGCGAGGCGCTGGCCGCCAGCGGGGACGACACGCTCGTGCCGCTCGCCCGCGAAGTGCGCATGGCGGACGTGAACACGACGCTCATCGGCACCGCGTCCGGGCGGTCCATCCTGCTGCAGCACGATTCCCACACCGGGCGTCCGTATTCGCGGCTGAACAAGGTAGTCGGCTCGAAAGCAACACATTACGGCTACCCGTCACAGCTGTACATCGACAACGGGCCGACGTGGGAGCACGATTGGATACCGGATTTGGTGGCGGCTGAATACCGCAGTCAGTTCGAGCATCCGGTTTGGGCGAAGCTGCGCCAAAACGCCACCGAGCACGAACATGGCCACGGCGGCATGGACTTCGTGATGATGTACCGGCTGATCCGCTGCCTCAACCTCGGCCTGCCGCTCGACCTCAACGTGTACGACGGGGCGCTGCAGTCCCTGGTCGGGGCACTCACCGAGGCGTCGGTCGCTGCCGGGTCGGCGCGCGTCGAGATTCCCGACCTGACGGCCGGGCGTTGGCGCGAGCGGCGGCCTCACGGCGTCGGCCGGGATGTGTAGGGTTTTCATCACGGCCCGCACCACTTCAACCTCAACCCTCCGCCGCGCAGCGGCGCCTCACACTGTTAAGCCGCGCAGCGACGCCTCAACTTCAACCTCATGCGCTTCCTCCTCCCCCTCCTCCTCCTCACCCTTCCAGCCGCCGCCCAAACGCTCTCCCCGCGCGCGCTGGATGCGGCCGCACGCAAACTCGACGCCCGCTTCGCGGCCTCAGTAGCGGATTTCAACCTCCCCTCCCTCTCTGTGGCCATCGTGCACGACGGGCGCGTCGTGTTCGCGAAAGGGTACGGCGTCAGCAGCACGGCCGAGGACGGAAAACCGGTGGATGCGAAGACGCTCTACGCGGTAGCCAGCAATACCAAGTCCTTTACGACGGCCGCCCTCGCCCGCCAAGTGGATGCCGGAACGCTGCGTTGGAACGACCGCGTGCGCGACCTGCTGCCCTGGTTCGAGCTCTACGACCCGTGGGTGACGGATGCGCTGACGGTCCGCGATCTCGTGACGCACCGGTTGGGACTGGCGACGTTCAGTGGCGACCTGCTGTGGTACGGGTCCGACTTGACGCGGGAGGAGGTGCTGCGCGCCGCCCGGCACCTGGAACCGACGAGCGGGTTCCGGACCGATTTCGGGTATTCGAACCTCGGGTTCATGGCGGCGGGCGAGGTGCTCGAGCAGGTGACGGGAAGGGCGTGGGAGGAGGTGGTGCGCCAGGAGGTGCTGCGGCCGGCCGGCATGGCCGACGCATGCTTGTCCGTGACCGAGCTCGCCGGCCGTTCGAACGTCGCCCTCCCCCACAACGAAGTGGCCGGTCGCCAAACGCCGATCGCGTGGGTGAATTGGGACAACATGGCACCCGCCGGATCCTTGCTCGCGAGCGCCGAGGACATGGCGAAATGGATGGTGCTCCAAATGGACAGCGGCCGCGTGCGAGGGGCTGCGGAGCGCGTTTGGGACGCGAAGCGGACCCGCGAAATGTGGACCCTCGTCACCCCCCAACCCGTCGGCGATTTCTACCGCAAAAACCTGCCGTCCATGCACTTCCGCGGCTACGGCATGGGCTGGGAAGTGTACGACCTGCACGGGCGCGCAATCGTTGCACACAGCGGCGGCTACGACGGCATGATCAGCCGCACCGTCCTGGTTCCCGAGGAAAAACTCGGCATCTTCGTCGTCACGAACACGAACACCAGCGTCCCGTGGGGCTGGGGCCACGACGCCCTCGGCACCCTCCTCGGCGCCGCCGATGCCTCCGACCTCCTCGGCTATCTCCTCGAAGAACGCCGCAAGGAACCGGAGGAGAAGCAGGCCGCCGAAGCCGCCCTCCAGGCAAACCGCATCCCCGATGCCCCGCCCTCGTTGCCGCTCACGGGCTATGCAGGCACCTACACCGACCCCGGCTACGGCGACGTCGTCCTCGAAGAAATCGACGGCCGCCTCACCTTCCGATTCGCCCGCACCGCCCTGTTCCACGGCCACCTCGAACCCTACCACTTCAATACGTTTCGGCTGTTTTGGGGCACCCAACAGATGCTCCCCCCGGGACTCGTCACCTTCACCCTCGACGCCACCGGTGCCGTCGACCGGATGGAAATCGTGGTCGAAAACCCGGACTTCGACTTTACGGAGCTGAAGCTGAAGAAGAGGTGAGAGTTGGAGGTTGAGGTTGAGATTGAGATTGGGGTGGGGGTTGGGGGTGGGGTTGAGGGTTGGGGTTGGGGGCGGGGTTGGGGTTGGGGGTGGGGGTGGGGTTGGGGTTGGGGGGGGGGGGGGGGGGGGGGGGGGGGGGGGGGGGGGGGGTGGGGGGGGGGGGTGGGATTGGGGGTGGGGGTTGGGGTTGAGGGGACGGGCCGTTAGGGCGTGGGCTTCGGCGACAAGGTGACTTGGAGGCCCAACGCGTGCAACACCTGCAAAATCGTTGCAAACTGGGGATGCGCACCCGGGCCCAGCGCTTTGTACAAGCTGGGGCGGCTCATTCCTGTGGAGGC
>CAZMNI010000092.1:0-8238 GCA_964567615.1 uncultured Chryseobacterium sp. | reverse complement strand
GTGATTCATTCGGAAACAGCGTTGCGCTGGAGGCTTATTTTTGTGCCATGGTCAACGGGTTCAGCATTTTTCCAGCTACAGCGCTTGTTTGGGGCGCATTGGCGGTGAGCGGTTGCGGTGGAAAGGGAGACGTGGCGGTGCAAGAGCACCATGCAGCAGGTGAGACGGCGCATTCGGTTGCACGGCTTGAAGTAAGCGGCATGATGTGCGCTACGGCCTGCGGTGGGAAAATCAGCAAGGAGCTGCTCGAGCTCGAGGGGGTGGCCCATGCGAACATCGACTTTGTGGAAGGCCGCGAGGTGAATTACGCGGAGGTGGATTTTGATCCGGAGCGTGTGGATCCAGAGGTGTTTGCTGCAACGGTAGAGGAGATTGCCGGCGGGATTTATGCAGTGGGAGAAGTGGAGGTGACGCATTACGCCGAGGCTGCGACCTTGCCGTGAACGCGGAGTTGCGGCGGGTGCGCCGCTGGGCGCGGGTGGCGCTCGTCTCTGCCATGTTGGTGGTGCTCGCCGGAGCCGTAGTGCGGACCACGGGATCGGGCATGGGGTGTCCGGATTGGCCCAAATGCTTCGGGCTCGCCATTCCACCTACCCGGCTTGAGCAGGTCGAGTGGTCTTCGTCCACGGCGTACAACGCCGGCAGGATGGTCCTGGTGGCGGACACCTTGTGGGTGGCTGAGGTGGACCACACAAGCGGGACAACCGGCTTTGCCTCCGAGCGGGAGGCGGGCAGATGGTCGGCCTACACGGTGCACGATTACACGCACTTTGCTCCGCACCACACGTGGATTGAATTCATCAACCGCCTGCTGGGAGCGTGGACCGGCATTCCGGCGCTTGTGCTTTGTGCAGTCACTGCGCTCCTCGGATTCCGGCACGGGCTGTGGCGTCCGGGCGTTGCTGCTGTGGTAGGTTTGGTTTTGCTCGGATACGTGGCGTGGTTAGGCAAATTGGTTGTGGACGGAAACCTCGTGCCATTTTCCATCACGAAGCACATGCTCGGAGCGGTGGCCATCGTGATGGCCTTCGCGGCCGCAATCGCTGCGGCCACACCGCCCGCGCTGAACGAACCTGTGGCCGTACTCCGGAAAGCACGCAAGCGGTGGCAAGTTGTGGTGGGCCTTGCATGGGCAATCGCGGTGGCCCAACTGGTGTTCGGCACGCAGGTCCGGGAGGCCGTCGATGCAGTTGCCGCAACGGGGCTGCAACGTGGACAGTGGCTCGAAGCGCTTCCGTCGTGGTGGAAAGGCCACCGGTCCGCGGCATGGGCGGTGGCTTTGGTGCATGCGGCGTGGTTAGGCCCGGTCTTCCGCGCGCCCGAGTTCCGATGGCGGTCGGTGCCCGCTGCCGTTGCAGGTGTGCTCGTTGCACAATTCGCCACGGGCATCGCGTTTGCCTATGCGGACATGCCGGCGTGGTCCCAACCGGTCCATTTGCTGCTGGGGGTGCTTCTCGTCGTGCTGGATTTGTGGGTGCTACTCCGCCTGCGGGCCGCTGTGCAACCCCTCCGGGTCACCGGGTAGGGTAGGCCGCTTCAGCTTCCACGGCAAGTGCCCAAACGAGCGCTTCCCACACCGCAGCGGCATCGTCCGTTTCACTCACTGCGTGCGGGGTACACCCGAGGTCCCTTCCGGCATCTGCGGTCGCACTGTGGACGGCAATGAGCACCGGAATCCGTGGCACGTTCGCCGATACGGCATGGACGTCCCACCGGTGTTTCCAGGCCTTCATCGCAGCGGGACTGCCGATGACTGCGGCATCGTGGGCAGGCAGGGTTCCCTCGTCGCGGTTCGTGGCTGCATAGGCTTGCCATGCGTGCAGGCGGACCGCCGGATACGGACGGAAGGCTTCTTCCCAACGCGGCACGCTGGAATCGCTGTGCGGGATCAGCACGTCTGCCGGCCCTAACGGTCCGATGAATGCGGCAAACTCCCGCATGGCCTCGCCTGGAGCACTGTGGCCGATCCAGTCGGGATGGCTACCGGTCGGCAACGAAGCGGCGGCGGCCCGGGAGCTGCACGCCCACTGCCATTCTGCAGCGGGAAATCCAGCCGGGAGTCCGTACTCAGCGGCTTGGGGGGAATGCACCCACACCCACTTGCTCCTTCGGTCATCCGGTTCCACAAGGGGCACAGGATGCCCCGTGGGCGCGAAGGAAATGAGGGGTTCGTGCAGCAGGGTCCAGCCGGCCTCCTTTGCCCAGCCATCGAGTCCTTGTGCCTCTGCAGCAAACGAACGCGTGAGCAGGATGCGTTTTTCGGCAGGTTGGATTGCTGCTGAAAGGACCTGCGTGGCAGTGGCGTGTGCATCGGATCCGGCATGCAGCGCCGCTGCAACCCGGCGCACACCGGCAGTCCCGCGCAGGAGGGCCACCAACACACCGCCGCCGATGACGCATGCACCGAGGGGAGCAAACGCTGTTCCCGTGCAGGCATCCACCACAGCACTCTCGAAGGCCACATCGCGAGCAGTAGGCGGGTGATTCAACCGGGATACGGTGGGAAGCGCGGTGTCGTTCTCCCGTACCCAAAGCGCAAACGCCCCTGCAGCCGGAGCAGGGACGTCCACCGCAGAAGCAGCGGACACCTTCCGTTCGAGAACGGCGGCCCTCACAAGTCCGGGCACCGCACGAGCACCGCCGACGGGCAAAACGATGGCATCGGCCTCCCCTGCGCGCACTTGCGCATGCACAGCTTCGAAGTCTGCACCTGGGGTGAGCAAGAGTTCAGCCACCAGCCCGAAGCCGTTCAGCGCATCGCGAACGGAACGTGCGGCCGCCACCTCTTCGCCAGGACCGCCGGCGCAGATGCGGAGTCGGGCAACCGGGGTGGCAGCAGAATGCATCGCAGCAGGTTTGCCTTAACCGCTGCACATTTCGCAGTCCGGCCCGTTCTCGATGGAGCAGGCGAGTGCGGCTTGTTCTGTTCCGATGGTGGTGGGAACGATGGGGGCGTGAACAGCCGGTGCGGGCGCTTCGACCGTTGCGGCAACGGGGGCGCTCTTGTACTTCTTGTCCACGGTGAACTTGATGGCATCCGTGGCAGCCTTCGTGCGCAGGTAGTACATGCCGGTCTTCAGTCCCTTCTTCCAGGAATAGAAGTGCATGGACGTCAGCTTCGCTGCATTCACGTTCTCCATGAAGACGTTGAGGGACTGGGACTGGCAAATGAAGGCGCCCCGGTCAGCAGACATGTCGATGATGGATCGCTGCGGAATCTCCCACGCCGTCCGGTAGAGGGCCTTCAGGTTGTCGGGAATGTCGTCGATGTGCTGGACCGATCCGTTCGCCGCGATGATGCGGTTCTTCATGTCTTCGTTCCACAGCCCGAGACGGGTGAGGTCCCGGAGCAGGTGCTTGTTGACGATGATGAACTCGCCAGAGAGCACGCGGCGGGTGTAGATGTTCGAGGTGTACGGCTCGAAGCACTCGTTGTTCCCGAGCACTTGTGCCGTAGAAGCCGTAGGCATGGGGGCGAGCAACAGGGAGTTGCGCAGGCCGTGTTGCTTGATTTCCTCCTTGAGGACATCCCATTCCCACCGGGCGGTAGGCGTCACACCCCACATGTCGAATTGCAGGATTCCACGTGAGGCCGGGGATCCAGCAAAGGTCTCGTAGGGGCCTTCCGCCCGGGCCAAATCTTTCGAAGCCGTCGCCGCTGCGTAGTAAATCGTTTCGAAAATCTCGCGGTTCAATGCGCGGGCTTCTTCCGAATCGAACGGTTGGCGCAGCAGGATGAAGGTATCAGCGAGCCCCTGTACGCCGATTCCGATGGGCCGGTGGCGCATGTTCGAGTTGCGGGCTTCCGGAATCGGGTAGTAGTTCCGGTCGATGATGCGGTTCAGGTTCTTCGTCACGCGGTACGTGACTTCGAACAGCTTGTCGTGGTCGAAGCCGTTCTCTGTGACGAATTTCGGGAGGGCGATGGAGGCCAAATTGCACACCGCCACCTCATCCGGCGCCGTGTATTCGATGATCTCCGTGCAGAGGTTCGAGGACCGGATGGTGCCGAGGTTCTGCTGGTTCGACTTGCGGTTCGCGGCGTCTTTGAACAGCATGTACGGGGTCCCGGTCTCGATTTGGGACTCGAGCACCTTGAACCACAAGTCCTGGGCCTTGATGGTCTTGCGGCCCTTGCCCTCCGCCTCGTACTTCGTGTAGAGCGCTTCGAAGGCTTCGCTGTGCACATCGGCCAGCCCGGGGCACTCGTTCGGGCACATCAGCGTCCACTCGCCGTTTTCTTCGACCCGCTTCATGAACAGGTCCGGAATCCACAGCGCGTAGAACAGGTCCCGAGCGCGCTGCTCCTCTTTCCCGTGGTTCTTCTTCAGCTCGAGGAAGTCAAAGATGTCTGCGTGCCACGGCTCGATGTACACGGCGAAGGAACCCTTCCGCTTTCCGCCGCCTTGGTCGACGTAGCGGGCGGTGTCGTTGAAGACGCGCAGCATCGGGACGATGCCGTTCGAGGTGCCGTTTGTTCCGCGGATGTACGAGCCGGTTGCGCGGATGTCGTGGATGGCCAAACCGATGCCGCCTGCGTTTTGGGAAATCTTCGCGCACTGCTTCAGCGTGTCGTAGATGCCGCTGATGCTGTCTTCCTTCATAGTGAGCAGGAAGCAGCTCGACATCTGCGGCTTCGGCGTGCCGGAGTTGAAGAGCGTGGGGGTGGCGTGGGTGAACCAGCCCTCGCTCATCATGTGGTAGGTCTCGGCCACAGCATCGAGGTCGTCCTTGTGGATGCCCACCGCCACGCGCATCAGCATGTGCTGGGGGCGTTCTGCGATTTTGCCGTTGATTTTCAGCAGGTACGAGCGCTCAAGCGTCTTGAAGCCGAAGTAGTCGTAGTTGAAGTCCCGGTCGTAGATGATCGTGGAGTCGAGGAATTCCCCGTGGTCCTTTACGATGTCCATCACGTCGTCCGCGATGAGGCTGGCGTTCGCACCGGTCACCGGATCGATGTACGTGTACAAATCGTGCATCGTCTCTGCGAAGGACTTGTGGGTCGACTTGTGCAGGTTCGATACGGCGATGCGGCTGGCCAAGCTGGCGTAGTCGGGGTGCGATACCGCGTTCGTCGCCGCGACCTCTGCGGCGAGGTTGTCCAGCTCGGTGGTGGTAACGCCATCGTACACGCCTTCGATGACGCGCATGGCAATCTTCACCGGATCCACACTGTCGTGCAGCCCGTAACACAATTTCTTGATGCGGGCGGTGATTTTATCGAACTGGACAGGCTCGCGGCGGCCGTCTCGCTTGACTACATGCATGAGCGAAAGAAACGAAAGGTTAAAATGGAAACCGACAGGAAATCAGAAATCAGCGTCGAGCGAGAAGCCAGCGGATTCTTCGGAACCCTTGTTCAAAACGCCTGCTTTCTGGTATTCCCCGACGCGCTTTTCGAAGAAGTTCGTCTTCCCTTGGAGCGAAATCATGTCCATGAAATCGAAGGGATTCGTGACGTTGTATTCCTTCTCCTGACCGAGCTCGACGAGCAAGCGGTCTGCCACGAACTCGATGTACTGGCTCATGAGTTCGGCGTTCATTCCGATCAAGCGGACCGGAAGTGCTTCGCAGATGAACTCCTTTTCAATAGCTACCGCGTCGGTGATGATTTTGCGGACGGTGGCCTTCGGCAGCTTGTTGATGACGTGGTTGTTGTACAGCAGGCATGCGAAGTCGCAGTGCAGCCCTTCATCGCGGGAAATCAGCTCGTTCGAGAAGCTGAGCCCCGGCATCAAGCCGCGCTTCTTCAGCCAGAAAATGGAGCAGAAGCTGCCGCTGAAGAAGATGCCCTCCACAGCAGCAAAGGCAATCAACCGCTCTGCAAAGCTGCCGTTCTCAATCCAGTTCAGGGCCCAGTCCGCCTTCTTCTTCACGCAGTCGAGCGTTTCGATGGCGCGGAAGAGCCGGTCCTTTTCTACCGAGTCCTTGATGTAGGTGTCGATGAGGAGGGAGTAGGTTTCCGAATGGATGTTCTCCATCATGATTTGGAAGCCGTAGAAGAACTTGGCTTCCGTGTACTGGACTTCCGCGACGAAATTCTCCGCGAGGTTCTCGTTGACGATGCCATCCGAGGCCGCGAAAAAGGCGAGGATGTGTTTGATGAAGTACCGTTCGTCGTCGTTCAACTTCTCACTCCAATCCACGACGTCCGCCGCGAGATCGATTTCCTCGGCCGTCCAAAAACTCGCTTCCGCTTTCTTGTAGAACTGCCAGATGTCGTCGTGCTCGATGGGAAACAGCACGAAGCGGTTCGGATTGTCCTCCAGGATGGGCTCGATGACCGCTGTATTTTCAGGAAGTACTTCAGCGATGGAAGTCTGGAGACCGGCGCGGACGTCGGCAGAGGTGGAGAGGTGTTCGTGCATTGTAGGGTCTAGGCAAGAGATACAAATCGCCGGATTCGGTCGGGCCATGCAGCGCCGTCACGAAGGTCCTTTGCTGAAGCGGCGTTGCCGGAGTCAGGCGGTGGATTCGCCATGTAAGTCGCAAGCGACCAAGCGAATACAGCTTGCTTTCACGGGCTGCAGCAGGGGACCTCAGGGACGGGAGCGAAGCATTGCGCCACACCTCCTCTCGGCCCACCAAAGAAAATCACACCCCTCCCGCAACCCCAAACTAAAAGAATTCACAATCCCCCGGAGTTGTGAACACCGCCCTTGAAAACCCCTGTCCGAGGGCCTCCGCAGAGTCCGTACTTTTGCGCGCATGTTTGCGAAGCTCATCAAGCGGCTCCTCGGCGACAAGGCCGCCCTCGACCGGAAGGAAATCCAGCCCGCCATCGACGCCATTCTCGTTGCTGAAGCGGAGTTAGGTGGCTTGACAGACCAGCAGTTGCGCGAGCGGACTGCGGAGTTGCGCAGCCGGCTCGAGGCGCGCACCCAGGAAGTGCGCGAACGCATGATCGAGCTCCGGCGGTCTGCGGATGCCATGGGCGAAGCGGACCTCGATGCGAAGGAAGCGGCCTACGACGAGTTAGATGGGCTGAACAAAACCCTCAACGCAGCCATCGAGTCGGGCCTCGAGGAGATTTTGCCGGAGGCCTTTGCAGTCGTCCGAGAAACCGCGCGGCGCTGGAGCACGAACAAGGAATTGCGGGTCACAGCGACAGATTTCGACCGTGCCGTGGCCGGCCGCCGGAGTGGGGTGACCATCGACGGCGATACGGCGGTTTGGCACAACACCTGGATGGCCGCGGGCGCGGAGGTGCAGTGGAACATGGTCCACTACGAAGTCCAGCTCATCGGCGGCGTTGCACTCCACCGGGGGAAAGTGGCTGAAATGGCTACGGGGGAAGGCAAGACGTTGGTGGCCACGTTGCCCGTCTTCCTCAACGCCCTGGCAGGACGTGGCGTGCACGTGGTCACTGTAAACGATTACCTGGCCCGCCGGGACAGTGAATGGATGGGGCCGATGTTCGAATTCCATGGGTTAACCGTGGATTGCATCGACCGCCATACCCCGAACAGCGAGGACCGCAGGGCGGCATACCGCGCAGACATCACCTACGGCACGAACAACGAATTCGGCTTCGACTACCTGCGCGACAACATGGCGAACCGTCCGGAGCAGCTTGTGCAGCGGGCGCACCACTTTGCCATTGTCGACGAGGTGGACTCGGTGCTCATCGACGAAGCGCGTACACCGCTGATCATCAGCGGACCTACGCCGAAGGGAGACGTGCACGAGTTCGAGGAGCTGAAGCCGAAGGTGGTGGCGCTCGTAGCCGAGCAACAGCGGGTGGTGCAAGGGTTTTTGAGCGACGCAAAACGCCTGCTCACGGCCGAGGGCGCTTCGAAGGAGGACGTGACGGCAGGCGGTTTGGCCCTCTATCGGGCGTACCGTGGGTTGCCGAAGTCGAAGGCCCTCATCAAGTTCCTGAGCACGGAAGGCATGAAGCAGCAGCTCCTCAAGACAGAGGGCTACTACCTCGCGGACAACAAACGCGAAATGCCGAAGGCCGATGCAGAGCTCTACTTCGTCATCGAAGAGAAGCAGAACTCCGTGGAGCTCAGCGAGAAAGGCATCGAGTTCCTGACCCGGAACATGGAGGACGAGCATTTCTTCACGATGCCGGACCTCGCAACCGAGCTCGTCGCCATCGACGCGTCGCCCGGGGACGAGGAAGAGAAGCGCCACCGCAAGAGCAACCTGATGCAGGATTACGGCGTGAAGAGCGCCCGCGTCCACACCATGAACCAGCTGCTCAAGGCCTACACCCTGTTCGAGAAGGACGTG
>CAZMNI010000091.1:0-8382 GCA_964567615.1 uncultured Chryseobacterium sp. | reverse complement strand
GGGCCTTGATGTGCATGAACATTTGGCCTTTGTCGTCGCACGCCCCGCGGGCAAAAATGGCCCCGTCGGGGTGCACCGGCGTCTGCCGCACTACCGGCTCAAAGGCGTCCGACTCCCAAAGTTCCAACGGATCGGCCGGCTGCACATCGTAGTGTCCGTACACGAGCACGGTCGGCGCCTGCGGATCGACGAGCCGTTCGCCGTACACGACGGGGTAGCCCGCGGTCGGCAGCACCTCCACCCCGGTCGCACCGGCCTTCCGGAGCGCCTCGGCTACGGCCTCTGCACAGCGCACCACGTCCCCCGCATGGGCCGGGTCCGCCGACACCGAGGGGATGCGCAACAATTCGAACAGTTCCTCGAGAAAACGGTCGCGGTGCTGGGCTGTGTACGCCGCCGCCGCGTGGGCGGGAGGGGTCATCGTGTTCATGGCGGGAAGTTACTCACGCCCGCCCGGAGGTCTGCGTACCTTCGCGACCGCGATGCAGCCCGATTTTTCGAACACTGCCCGGGCCTTTGCCCACCTCTCGGACCGCGAGCTGCGCCGGGCCCTCCTCCTCTTCCGCGTGGTCGGTGCTCCGGCCGCGGTAAAGGCCGGCAAGCACCTGCTGCGACTCGCGCTCGCCCTGCGGCTGCCCGTCGGTTGGGCCTTGCGCCCGACGGTTTTCAGCCACTTTTGCGGCGGCGAAACCATCGCTGAAACGGAAGCAACGGTGGCACAGCTCGCCCGCGGCGGCGTCCGCACAATCCTGGATTACAGCGCAGAAGGCAAATACGCCGAATCCGACCTCGACGCCGCGCGCGACGAGGTCCTGGCGGTCATCCGAGCCACGGCCGGCGACGACCGCCACGCATTTGCGGTGTTCAAAGTGTCGGGGCTGGCGCCGGCGGCGTTGCTGGAGCGGGTGGGGGGCGAGATTGAGAACGAGGTTGAGATTGAGAACGGGGTTGGGGTTGGGGTTGGGGTTGAGGGCGGGGGACGGGGGGGGTGGAGTGCGGCGGATCAGGCCGCGTGGGAGCGGGTCGAGGGGCGGGTGACGGCGTTGTGCAGGGCGGCCGCGGAGGCGGGCAAGCGGATCATGATCGACGCGGAGGAGTCGTGGATCCAACCCGCCATCGACCGGCTCGCCGAGGGCGCGATGGCCGCATTCAACCGGGAGCGGCCGGTGGTGTTTACGACCGTGCAGTTGTACCGGCACGACCGGCTGGCGTACCTCGAAGCCCTCGGGGCGCGCGCGGATGCTGCGGGTTTTCAGGTCGGGGTAAAGCTCGTGCGGGGGGCGTACATGGAGAAGGAGCGCGCGCGCGCGGCCGACCTGGGCTACCCCGACCCCATCCAACCCGACAAAGCCGCCACAGACCGCGACTACGACGCCGCCCTCCGGTGGTGCATCGGCCGGATCGACCGCACGGCCGTGGTAGCAGGCAGCCACAACGAAGCCAGCAACGCGCTCCTCTGCTCGCTCATGGCCGACGCCGGACTCGCCCCGAGCGATCCCCGTGTCGCGTTCGCCCAGCTCCTTGGCATGAGCGACACCATCAGCTTCAACCTCGCCGCCGACGGCTTCCAGGTCGCCAAATACGTACCGTACGGCCCCCTCCTCGAGGCCATCCCCTACCTCCTCCGCCGCGCCGAAGAAAACACCTCCGTCGCTGGCCAAAGCTCCCGCGAACTCCACCTCCTCCGCCTCGAACACCGCCGCCGCTCCGCCGTTCGATGAACTGCTTCGCCTGAACTCCCCGCAGTCAACCCCATTCGAAGACGCCCCAACTTGCGCCCCTCCGCGGCGAAGCCGCGCCTCAACCTCAACCCGCGCGGCGCAGCCGCGCCCTCACTCCCCCTTCACCCCCTTGATGACGCGCCAGCCGGAGGCCGTGCGGACCTTGAGGAGGTAGGGGCCGGCGGGAAGGCCAGCGAGGGAGAAGCCGGAAAGGGTCTCGGCCGGGGCGATGGGGAAGAGCATCGCGCCGGAGGCGCTGTAGGCCCAAACTTCCAGCACGGGCTCGGTTGAGCCGGGCAGGATGCGCACGCGGGACGTGCCCGTGGCGGGGTTCGGCGATAGGCGCCACGCAGCGCCGGTACCCGCATAGTCCGTGAAGCCCGCGGCCGTTGCGCGTGCGATTTCGACCGGGGTGCGGTCCGCGGCGGTGTACATCGCCTCGAATGCCGCGATGTCGTCGGATGCATCGGCGTAGGTGAACATGGCTGCGACCCAACGCGCCGGGACCGCGACGTAGTGCAACGAGACGTCCGCCGTCACCGCCCCGCGGTAGCTGCCCAGCGGGATGCGGTAGGTGAGGCGGTCCGTGCCGGATCCTTCCGTGCCGCCCGCGGACCGGTTGAAGTTGAGGTCATCGACCCCGCCGAGGTGGACCGCGACCGTATCGTAGGTCGGGTGCGCGGACGAGAAGCCGCGCGGAGGCAGCCGGTTGTCCTTGAGGACCGAGGAAGCGCGTTCAAGCACCGTGGAGGGGGCGCCGGAGACGTCGGCGAAGGCGAATTCGTAGATCTGCACCTCGTCCGGCGACGTGATGACATCGTAGTGGGGCTCGACGGCGGGTGAGGGGTCGCGGCCGAGGACGTCGTCGGAAGCCCAGCCGCCGCTGCGGAACAGCTCCGCGCCGTCGGCGTCGCGCAAGACGAACTCGAGGTAGGCGAGGCGGGCAGGGTAGCCGGACGGGAACTTGTGGCCGACCCGGTTGATGACCTCGACGTCGAAGGCCACCTCGCCGGAGGGGGCGGGGAGTTGGGTGAGGCGGAGGTCGGCGGTTTCGTGCTGGAGCGAGCGCGTGGTGCGGGCGATGGTGGTGTCGAATTGGGCCGGGGAGGCGCTGAGGTCGAGGGCGACCGCGTTGTCACGCATCAACTTGAGCATGAAGGTGTTGCCGCCGACGAAGTGGTGGCGACCGAAGCGCTGGGGGAAGAGCCAATTCGGCTGCGTCGCTGCGATGGCGCCACCGGCGACGAGGGGCATGTGGCACGTTTGGCATTGCACATTCTCCCCGTTGTAGGCCGAATTCACCCACTCGAGGTAGGTCGCCTGTTCGAAGAACACGTCGCCGGTTTCTTCCCCGTTCAGGTCCTGCGTGTGGCTGTAGAGGGAGTGGCAGGACGTGCACACCTCGCTCGTGCGCATGTGGCTGCCGAAAGCGGGGATGAACCCCGTTTGGCCGCTCATCAGCCCGTCCCACGGGTTTTCGAAGCCGCCCCAGGCAACGCCCTCCGTATTGATGGGCAAATCCCCGTTCGAGCGGCCCGCAAGATTCACATTGTCAATGGCATGGCAGCCCGTGCATCCCACCCCGTCGAGGCCCAGCGGATCGCCGAGCAAATCCGCCATCGTGTAGTGCGCCGACGGGTCCGCAAAGAGCGCCTCGTGGTAGCCCTGCGGCGCGTGACACGCGGTACACGTGTGCTCTATCTCCTCGCGGTGGGCCGGGTTGACGAGCCCTTCGTGCGCCACTTTCGCGCGCCAAAAAGGATCCCGGGCACTGTTCGCCATCAGCGTCGCCTCCCAATCCCACACCGGGCTCACGCTCAGCCCGTCCGCATCGACGAGGGCGTGGCCCGCCGGATCCGGGGCGTGGCAGTTGACGCAGTTCCCGGACCCGGTGAACAGCGTCCCCTGCACCGTGCAGAGCTCGCCCATGCGGTCCACCGCCGTGCCTCCCTCCGTACCCGGGCGCCGGCCGGGGCGGGAGGCCGCGCCGATGGCCACGGCGGCCGCCGCAAGCAGGACCGCCACCGGAAACCGGCGGGGCGTGCGGAGCGCAGCAAGGAAGGCGGGGAAGCGCGGCATCGGGGTGGGTATCTTTGCACAAAGTTAACCCCCGCACCGTGACCCGACTGCCCTTCCGTGCCCTTGCCTTTGCCCTTCCGGGCCTGCTCTGTGCCGTGCATGCGTCGGGGCAGTACTGGCCTGAGGACGTGCCGGTGTCGACCGCCCCGGCGGCGCTCGTGGGAGAGCGCCTGCTCGCGGCGGAGTGGCCGGTGGCCGTGCGGCCGGCGTCGCACGACCCGGAGGAGACCGCGCTGCTCGTGGTGTGCCACACCGGGGAGGTGCTGGTGTACGACCCGGCAAACGGGGGGGTGCGCGAGACCCCGTTCATGCACCTCGGCGCCGGCGGGCTCGACCTCGTGGATTACGGCATCATGAGCGAGCAGGGGCTCAACGACCTCGTGCTCGATCCGGAATTCGAGACGAACGGCCTGGTGTACGCGATTTACAACGGGCAGCGGCCAGACGGCACCGGGAACCGCCTCCACCAGCGGTTGGTGTGCTTCGGCACGACCCCGGACCGGAGTGCGGTCGATCCGAGCGTTTGGTACGAACTCCTCGTCTTCGAAGAGGACGAACGCGGCCACAACGGCGGGCAGCTGCACTTCGGCCCCGACGGGCTGCTGTACCTCAGCGTCGGCGACGGCGGCGGAACCGGGACGGGCGCCACGGGCGGCGGAAGCGGCGGCGACGACCACGGCCCCATCGGCAACGGCCAAAACCTCGAAACCCTCCTCGGCAAGCTCCTCCGCATCCGCACCCACGGCCTCGCCCCGTACAGCATCCCCGAAGACAACCCCTTCGTGGGCGTGGCCGGGGCGCTGCCGGAGATTTGGGCATACGGCTTTCGCAACCCGTGGCGCTGGAGCTTCGACCGGCTGACCGGCGACCTGTTCATCGGCGATGTGGGCGAGGTGGACTGGGAAGAAGTCAGCTTTGAGCCGGCCGGGTCCGGGGGCGGGCGCAACTACGGCTGGCGCCGGATGGAGGGGCCGATGTGCTACGAGCCGGTGGTGGACTGCGACCCGGACAGCGTCCTCGTCCGGCCCATCTTCGCCTACCCGCATGCGAACGGCTGGTGCTCCGTCATCGGCGGCTACCGGTACCGCGGCACCGCCATCCCCACGCTGTACGGGTCGTACCTGCTCACCGACGCCTGCGGATTTTACGACGTGAAGTTTTGGGCCCTCCAAGAAGGCGCAAACGGCCTCTGGAGCCACGCGCCCATCGAAATCCAGGTGCCGGGCGGCTTCCCGCAATGGGACGAGCCGCGCTATGCCTTCGGCGAGGACAACCGCGGCGAGCTGTACCTGTGCACGCGGAATTTCGTCTACAAAATCGCCTACGACCCGGCGGACTTGGACGGTGAATTCGCTGATCACGTGAGGTTTACGCCGAACCCTGCGGCAGCGGGTGCCGACGTGACCCTCGACCTGGGCGTGGGCGTGGCGCTCGAGCGGCTGCGCATCTTCGACGCCGCCGGTCGCACGGTGCACGACGTGGAACTGCTCGCAGCACAGGCCCCGTATACGTGGAATACCGCTGGCCTGGCTCCAGGCACCTACGTCGTCCAAACCTTCACCGTGGGCGGAGAAGTCCGCTGGGGCCGCATCGCCATCGTGCGGCTCTGACCCGCCCGCTCAGCACCCGCACCCTGCCACCGCCGGATCCGGCGCCCGGACCACCGCCGCAGTGTCGGCCAGCACGAACTCGAGCATCCCCACGGGCCCGTCCGACCGGAACACGTACCGCCGCGGCTGCTCGCGCGGTCCGCTCGCCCCGAGGTCGAGGTCAGCGCCCGCAAGCCACCCGTCGAGCCCTCCTTCAGGCCCATGGCATTCCAGCAGGCAGGTTACCCGCGCATCCGGCGCGAAGCCGAGGGTCCGGATGTCCGCCGCGATCCGGTTTGCCGGCAGCCAATCCCCGCACCCACGTCCGCTGAAGAAATACACACTCAGCAAGATGCCGATGCCGATGCCCAAACCATAGCGGGCCAGACGTTGACGAAAATTCACAGCCCGAAGGTAGGGCCGGTCGTACCTTCGCAGGCCATGATCGCCGTACGCGACCTCAGCTTCCGCTACACCCCGGAGACGCCGCTGCTGCGGTTTCCGGACTTCGAATGCCCGCCCGGGGACCGGCTCCTCGTGCTCGGCCAATCCGGCTCCGGCAAGACCACGCTCCTCCACCTCATGAGCGGGCTCCTGCACCCGGCATCTGGCCGCATTGAAGTGGCCGGAACCGTCCTGAACGGCATGAGCGGCAAGGCCCTCGACCGGTTCCGCGGCCGTTCCATCGGCATCGTCTTCCAGCGCCCCCACTTCGTCGCTTCCCTCACGGTCCTCGAAAACCTGCTCCTCCCGGCCTTCCTCGCCGGCGAACGCCCGGACCGGGCACGCGCGCTCGGCATGCTCGAAGACCTCGGAGTAGGTGCAAAAGCGAACCGCCGCCCCCGCGACCTCAGCGTGGGCGAGCAGCAGCGGGTCGGCATCGCGCGGGCCCTGGTCCACCGTCCCGCAGTCGTGCTGGCCGACGAGCCCACGAGCGCCCTCGACGACCGCAGCACCGAGGCCGTCGTCGCCCTCCTCGAGCGGACCGCCGGCGAGGCCGGCGCCACCCTCGTCGTCGTCACCCACGACGCCCGTCTCACCGCGCGCTACCCCCGGCGCCTCGACCTGACCGCGTCATGAATTGGTTCTTGATCGCCTGGCGCAACCTCGGAGCGAAGAAACTCTCGACCGCACTGAGCCTCGTGCTGCTCGCCTTCGGGGTGGGCATGGTCAGCGTCCTGATGCTCGCAGAACGCCAACTCACCGCCACCTTCGAGCGCAACATCGCCGACATCGACCTCGTCCTCGGCGCAAAAGGCAGCCCGCTGCAGCTCATCCTCGCGAACGTCTACCACGTCGACGCGCCCACCGGGAACATCAAGCTCGCCGACGCCCAACGCGTCATGCGCCACCCCTACATCGCCTCCGCGATTCCTTTGGCCTACGGCGACAACCACGAGGGCTACCGCATCATCGGCACAACGCCCGCCTACCCGAAGCATTACGCCGTGGACCTCGCCGCGGGCCGGGCCTGGGCCGCTCCCTACGAGGTGGTTCTCGGGGCCGATGTGGCCGCCGCCACAGGGCTGGGCCTCGGCGACACGTTTTACAGTGCCCACGGCCTGCAGGACGCCACGGACGTGCACAAGGACAAGGCTTTCACCGTCGTCGGGGTGTACGCAAAAAGCCGCACGGTGGTGGACCAACTGATCCTCTGCAACATGGAATCCGTGTGGGGCGTCCACGGACTCGAAGATGCTCCCCGCGAGGTCACCGCAGTCCTGCTGAAGAAGCGCAATCCCCTGGCGGTCTTGACCATCCCGAACGTCATCAAAGACACGAACATGCAAGTGGCCTTGCCCGCCATCGAGGTGAACCGCCTCACGATGAACTTCGGGCTGGGCATGCGCACCCTCCGCGCCCTGGCCGCCCTGATCGTGGCTCTGAGCTTTGCGAGCATCTTCATCTCGGTGTACGACAGCCTGCTCGCGCGGCGCTATGAACTCGCCCTGTTGCGCACGATGGGCGCTTCGCCGGTCGGGGTGTACGGCTCGTTGCTGCTCGAAGGGGGGCTGTTGAGCACGGGCGGCGCCTTGCTGGGACTGGCAGTGGGCCGGTTGGGCATGGGGGCGTTGGCCACCTTCGTGGCGGACAAGTTCCACTACGACCTCGGCACGCTCGCCGTGCTGCCCGGAGAACTCGCGCTCGTCGGCGGGGCCATCGGGGTCGGCCTGCTGGCCGCAGCGATTCCAGGCATCTCGGTGCTGCGGATGGACATTTCAAAGACCCTGTCCGACGGCTGAGGAGCCGTGTTATCTTCGATGCCATGACGCGAACGACCCGGCGCAGGTGGGTTTGGCCCGCCGCTGCGATGGCCCTGGTGGCCTTCAGTGCCTTGAATCTGAGTTCGATGTGCCATCCTTCTGAGGCCGGGAAGGCGGCGGAAGAATCGGTCCGCAGGGCCGCGGAAGAACGGCCTGAAGAAGATCCGGCCTACGCGGACGCAAACGGTGCCGGAGCGATCTATGAGGGCGAAGAGGCGCCCTCCGGCCACGCCGCTCCGCCGCGCATGACGGACGAGGAGCTCGCCGCAGCCCGGGCTGCCGCTCCGCCCCCTGTGCAAGGTGGGAGCTACAAAGAGTTGACCTGGCAGTTGTTAGAGAATGTGACCTTCAAGGACGTCTACCTCGAAAGCCTCGATTCCTACTACTGGAAGCCCACCTTCGGTCCGCACGTCAAAGCCGCGGCAGGCAAGCCGTTCTACATCACCGGCTACGTCATCCCGGTGGACATCGACGAGAACTTCTACGTCCTGAGCCGCTACCCGTTCGCGAACTGCTTCTTTTGCGGCGGGGCCGGGCCGGAGTCGGTGGTGGACTTGCGGTTCAAAGGGAACAAGCCCGTCCGTCCGTACCAAACCGACGAGCGGCTCACCTTCGCCGGTACCCTGCGGCTCAACGCCGACGACATCTACCAAATGAACTACATCCTCGACGGCGCCGTCGAGTACCGCAAGCCCTGAGTGCCGGAATCGCCCGCGGCACGCCGGCGGT
>CAZMNI010000090.1:0-8409 GCA_964567615.1 uncultured Chryseobacterium sp. | reverse complement strand
GCCGCGCCTCACACGGCCCAGCGGTGCAGCCGCGTCTCGTCCTGTTCCGAGAACAAAAAAAGCCCCCCATCTGGGAGGCTTTGCTTAGAGCGAGAAACGAGACTCGAACTCGCGACCCCAACCTTGGCAAGGTTGTGCTCTACCAACTGAGCTATTCTCGCATTTCCGCCTCGGCAGGCGGGCGACAAAAGTACGAAATCTGTCCCGCAATGCAAGTGCTGACGAATTTTTCAGCACTCTTGCAGCGGAACTTTCGGGCATGAATTACCTCGCGCATGCGGTGGTGGGGGGAGGGGCGGCGCATCCCGATCTCCTTGTCGGCAACTTCATCGGCGATGCCGTGAAGGGCCGTGCATGGCAGGCGTATTCGCCTGGTGTTCAGCAAGGCATCTTGCTGCATCGGGCAATCGATGCGGCCGCCGATGCGCATCCACTTGCGGTGGAGTCGCGGGCGCTTTTGCGTCCCATGTTCGGGAGGATGGCCGGGGTGGCACTGGATCTTTTGCACGACCAGTTTTTGGCGCAGGAATTCGATGACTGGATGGAGGGTGCTGGTGGACTTGAGGAGTTTGCGGCGGGCGTAGAGAACGTGCTCTTAGCCCGCGCAAGCGAGATGCCCGCGCGCAGCCAACGGTTTTTGCAGGGGATGGTGGCACACCGTTGGCTCGTGGGTTACGGGGATCGGGAGGCGATGCGCAGGATCTGTGCGGCGATGGATGCAAGGATTCCCTGGGAAACGCGGCTTGTGGAAGTGGTGGAGGTCAACGGACCGTTGGACCGCGAGGTGCGGACGCGGTTTCGCGAAGTGTTCCGGGACGTTCGGGAGGCGTGCGGACGTGGTTTGGCGCGTGGAACGCGCTAAATTTGCACCATGCGCGAAATGACCTACAACAGTGTGCGAGAAGACCTCGTCATCCCCGAATACGGTCGGGTGGTGCAAGGCATGGTCGAGCACATGCAAGGGCTGGGGGAACGCAGCGAGCGCACGCGGTGTGCGAAAGCCATCGTGAGCGTCATGAAATCCCTGACCCTGCAGGAGGGGACGGCGGAAGAGTACGACCGCAAGCTGTGGGGCCAGCTGCACATGATGACCGGGTACACGCTGGAAGTGGACGGCCCGTACCCGTTGCCGGAGCGCGGTGAACGGGAAACGCCGCCTGCGCGGATGAAGTACCCGTCGGAGACGTCGCGCCCGGGCCACTATGGAACACTGGCGAAGGAGCTGATTGCGAAGGCCATCGAGTTGCCGGAAGGGGAGGAGCGGACCGCGCTGACCGTGCTGATTGCAAACTTGCTGAAGCGCAACTACCTTACCTGGCACCACGGGAACGTCGAAGATGACTTCATTTACAAGGAGTTGTCCGTGATGAGCCAGGGGAAGCTGCAGGTCGCTGAAGGCACAGAACTCGTGTCAACGGCCGAGGTGCTGAAGAACAAGCGCAAGACGAGCGACGCGCTCGAACGCTGGAAAGGCGGGAAGAAGAAGCGCTGAGGGCCGGGGATTCCGGTCGGGCTGTCGAAAAGTTTCGGGGGACAGGGCGGGGAGCGCGTGAGCGCCACGGCGTTCTTTGCGCCCACATCCTCCACCATGTCGAGCTTCATCATCGAGGGCGGGCACCGCTTAAAAGGCGAAATCATCCCCCAAGGCGCAAAGAACGAGGCGCTCCAAATCCTGTCCGCGGTCCTGCTCACGGACGAACCGGTCACCATCTCGAACCTTCCGGACATCGTCGACGTCAACCAACTCATCGACCTCCTCGGTGCGATGGGGGTCAAGACGCAGCGCCGCGGCCCGGGCACCTGGCGGTTCCAAGCGGACGACGTCAACCTCGACTACCTGCAATCGGAGGAGTTCCGCTCGAAGGGTGCGGCTCTGCGCGGCTCGGTGATGATCCTCGGCCCGCTGCTCGGTCGTTTCCGCACGGGGGCGCTGCCGCGGCCGGGCGGTGACAAGATCGGCCGCCGCCGGCTCGACACGCACTTCATCGGATTCGAGGCCCTCGGCGCTTCGTTCGATTACGACGCGTCGACGGGCTTCTTCACGGCTTCCGCGCCGGGCGGCCTGCGCGGTGCGACGATGCTGCTTGACGAAGCATCGGTGACGGGCACGGCGAACCTCGTGATGGCTGCGGCGCTCGCAGAGGGCACGACCGTGCTGTACAACGCCGCGTGCGAACCCTATCTGCAGCAGCTTTGCGCGATGATTAACCGCATGGGCGGCCGGATTTCGGGCATCGGCTCGAACCTGCTCACCATCGAGGGGGTGGACCGTCTCGGCGGAACGGAGCACCGCTGTTTGCCGGACATGATCGAGATCGGGAGTTTCATCGGGTTGGCCGCGATGACGCGGAGCGAGCTGACGCTGAAGGGGGTGGGCTGGGACCATTTGGGCATCATCCCCCGCACCTTCGAGCGCCTCGGCATCCGCCTGGAGCGCAGGGGCGACGACATGTACATCCCGGCCCAGGAGAGCTACGAAATCGATACGTTCATCGACGGCAGCATCCTGACCGTGTCCGACGCGCCGTGGCCGGGCTTCACGCCGGATTTGCTGTCCATTGTGCTCGTGACGGCGACGCAGGCCCGCGGCAGCGTGCTGATCCATCAGAAGATGTTCGAAAGCAGGCTGTTCTTCGTGGACAAGCTCATCGATATGGGGGCCCAAATCATCCTGTGCGACCCGCACCGCGCCACCGTGATCGGGCTGGACCGCAAGAGCCCGCTGCGGGGCGTGCAGATGACCTCGCCGGACATCCGGGCCGGGGTGTCGCTGCTCATTGCCGCCTTGTCGGCGGAGGGCACGAGCGTCATCCACAACATCCACCAAATCGACCGCGGGTACCAAGACATCGAAGGCCGCCTGAAAGCTGTCGGCGCGCGCATCGAGCGGGTGCAGTGAGCCGGGAGGGATGAAGCGGATTGCGCCGTATCTTCGGAAGATGATGAACTGGACGATAGCGCTTGCTGCGGGGCTGGGGCTCGCGGTTGTGATGGGCGGCGAGGTGCCGTTTGTTTCCTCCATCGGAGATCGGCTGCGGGCGGAGCATGTCGCCCCGGAAGAGGTGGTCCCATCGGGCAAAGTGGGCACGGAAATCGGCGACCTCGCTCCGGAAATCAGCATGCCGAACCCGAAGGGTAAGACCATGAAGCTGAGCGAGTTGCGCGGAAAGGTGGTCTTGATTGATTTTTGGGCTTCGTGGTGCGGCCCGTGCCGCCGCGAGAATCCGCACGTCGTCAGTGCCTACGAGAAGTACCAGAAGGCGACGTTCAAGTCCGCCACCGGCTTCGAGGTGTACAGCGTGTCCCTGGACAGCGACGTCTCCCGGTGGCAGCAGGCCATCAAGCAGGACGGGCTCAACTGGCGCTACCACGTGTCCGACCTGAAGAAGTGGGACAACGAGGCGGCAGCGATGTACGGCGTGAGCTCCATTCCGATGAGCTTCCTGATCGACGAGCGCGGCATCATCGTGGGCAAGAACCTGCGCGGCCTCGAACTCCACAAGGCCATCGACCGCCACGTGGCAAAGCTCTGAGCAGCGGGAAAGGCGGGTTCCGACAGATTTTCCGGCGAGGGGCTGACAGGTTGGCGCATCTTTGCGCCGTGCTGGCGCGTGGCATCCGATTTGCCCCCGCCGGACCACAAAGGAATCCCATGCACACTTCCCACGCCGAGACCGCTCCCGAGGCGGCCACACCGACCCCGGAACACGAACTCCCCACCGCAGAAACCGCCGATCCGGAGGTTCCTGCCGCTGCGGCGGAGAGCGCGGAAGCCATTGATTGGCAAGACCGCTACATCCGGCTCTATGCCGAGTTTGACAACTTCCGCAAGCGCACGACCCGGGAACGGGCGGACCTCATCCGCCAGGCCTCGCGCGACGTACTCGAGCGGCTGTTGCCGGTCGTGGACGACTTCGAACGTGCGGCGGTGGCTGCAGGCCATGCCGCGGACGCCTCTGCGCTCGTCGAAGGCCAAACCCTCATCCTGAACAAGTTGCGCCATGTACTCGAGTCCCAAGGCGTGGCTTCGATGGGGGTGACAACCGGGGCGACCTTCGATGTGGACGTCCACGAAGCCATCACGAACGTGCCGGCGCCTTCGCCGGAATTGGTGGGCAAGGTGGTGGATGTCGTCGAGCAGGGCTACCTCCTGCACGGTCAGGTCCTGCGGTACGCTAAAGTGGTCGTGGGCGCCTGACAGCCATGGCAAAGCGCGACTACTACGAAATTCTCGGCATCGACCGCAAAGCGGACGAGGGCGAGATCAAAAAGGCCTACCGCAAGCTTGCGCTCAAGTACCACCCGGACAAGAACCCGGACGACGCGGCGGCGGAGGAGAAGTTCAAGGAGGCGGCTGAAGCGTACGAAGTGCTGAGCGACAGCGCGAAGCGTGCGCAGTACGACCGGTTCGGGCACGACGGCGTGCGCGGGGCTGCGGGCGGAGGCCCGGGCTTCGGCGGCATGAACATGGAGGACATCTTCAGCCAGTTCGGGGACATCTTCGGGGGCGGGGGATTTGCGGGCGCGGGCGGCTTCGGCGGCGGTGGGGGACGGCGTGTCCGGATGAAGGGTGCGAACCTGCGCATCAAGGTGAAGCTGACCCTCGAAGAAATTGCCGAGGGCGTGGAGAAGAAAGTCAAGGTATTCCGCCAAGTACAGGCCGCGGGGGCTGAGTTTTCCGAGTGCTCGACCTGCAAGGGCACCGGGCAGATCCGGCGGGTGACGAACACCATTTTGGGCCAAATGCAGACCGCATCCACCTGCCCGCAATGCCACGGCAGTGGACAGTCGCTGCGCAAGCGCCCGTCCGGTTCCGACGAGTTCGGCATGGTGCGCGAAGAGCATGTGGTGGAGGTCAAAATCCCGCCCGGCGTGCAAGAAGGCATGCAGCTCAGCATCCAAGGCGAAGGCAATGCAGGCCCCAACGGCGGCGTGCCGGGGGACCTGCTCGTCGTCATCGAAGAGGTGCCGCACGAGCAGCTGCAGCGCAACGGCAAGAACCTCCACTACGACCTGTACATCCCCTTCACGGATGCTGCACTCGGCGCGTCGGCGGAGGTGCCGCTGGTGTCCGGCAAAGCGAAGATCAAGATCGATCCGGGCACGCAGAGCGGCCGCATCGTCCGGCTGCGCGGCAAGGGATTGCCGGCGGTGGACAGCTACGGAAACGGCGATTTGCTGGTGAACATCAACGTGTGGACCCCTCAAAAACTGACCAACGACGAGCGCGCCGTGCTCGAGAAACTGCGCGAATCCGCGAATTTCCAGCCGGCGGCGGACCACCAGGAACGCGGCTTTTTTGACAAGGTCCGCGACATGTTTGCGTAAGTTTCGCCGCTCACACGCGTCCTCTTCCCATGCCGCACGCTTTTGACGTCGTCGACGTCGAGAAATCCTACACCGGTCACCGCGCGCTGGCCGGGGTCTCGCTCGCCGTCAGCGAGGGGGCCATCTTCGGGCTGCTCGGCCCGAACGGCGCGGGGAAGACGACGCTCATCCGCATGCTCACCGGCATCACGGCGCCGGACCGGGGGGAGATCCGCTTCTTCGGGGAGCCCTTCGCGCGGCGCCACGTCGCGCAGGTGGGCTACTTGCCCGAGGAACGGGGGTTGTACCGCGGGATGCGGGTGGGGGAGCAGGCGCTGTATTTGGCCCGGTTGAGCGGGCTGGAACGGGCGGAGGCGGAGCGGCGGTTGCGCCACTGGTTTGAGCGGCTGGGGGTGGACGGGTGGTGGAACCGGAACGTCTCCGACTTGAGCAAAGGGATGGCCCAAAAGGTGCAATTCATCGCCGCCGTCATCCACCAACCGCGGGTCCTCATCCTCGACGAGCCGCTGAGCGGCTTCGATCCGGTGAATGCCGCGCGCATCCGCGAGGCGATCCTCGAGCTGCGGAGTGCCCACGGAACGACGGTGGTGCTGTCCACGCACGACATGGGCAGCGTCGAGGAGCTGTGCGACGAGGTGGCGCTGGTGCACAAGGGCGAGGTGGTGCTGAAGGGCGAGGTGCGGTCGCTGCGCGCGACGGCCGGTGCGGGGCGGTTCCGGGTGGGGTTCACGGCGCCGGTGATCGGGTTTACGAATGCACTCGGGACGACGGCTGAGCTGCTAGCCGTCGCGCCGGACCGCGATCGGGAGGGGGGGCATGTGGCGGTGGTGCGTATCGGGGAGGGGGTCGCGGTGCCCGTTTGGCTCGCCGCGCGTGCGGAGGAAATCGGCCTGACATCGTTCACGCCTTACCGGCCGGGCATGCGGGAGATGTTCCTCGAAGCGGTCGGCGAGCAGGTGGACTTGCTCGCCCCTTCATCCACCGAAACCGACTGATAACCATGAGTTTCCGTACCATTGCTCTGGTTGCTCGGCGCGAGTTTATCACCCGGGTCCGGCGGCGGGCCTTCTTGCTCGGCACGTTGCTCGCCCCGGTCATGTTGCTCGCGCTCATGGGCATCGGTTACCTGATCGGCTCGGCCTCGGAGCAGCAAGCGCGCATTCTCGTCATCGACCGGGCCGGCCTGCTCACCCATTACGATAGCACGCACGCCGCGTGGGTCCCGAATTGCCTGGAGTGCTTTCCCCAAACCGACGCCGCCCGCTACCGCTTCGCCGCCGAAACCATCAGCGACTCTGCCTTCCTCGCCTCGGACTTCGATGCCCTCGTCGAGTTCGACGCGGCCATCCTGCAGCACAGCAAGGCGATGCTGTACTACGACCAAGCTCCGTCCCTCACCCTGACTACGCGGGTGGCCGAGCAC
This sequence comes from uncultured Chryseobacterium sp., assembly GCA_964567615.1. Classification (GTDB taxonomy): domain Bacteria; phylum Bacteroidota; class Bacteroidia; order Flavobacteriales_D; family Sanyastnellaceae; genus CAMCYM01. The sequence continues at coordinate 1,658 of CAZMNI010000090.1, read as the reverse complement.
TTGAGCGACGCGGTCGAGCGCCTGAAGGTCAAGGAAGAGGCCGCCCTGGACTACGCCACCTACAAGCGCTTGAAGACGGACGTGCGGCTCGTAGGCCAAGACATCGTCACGCGCGACGGCGACGCTGCCGGCCGAGCGGTCGTCGGCTTTTTCTTCAGCCTCAGCTTGTTCATGCTGCTCATCGTCTATGGCATGCATGTCATGCGCGGGGTCATCGAAGAGAAGTCGAACCGCATCGTCGAGGTCATCGTCCGCGCAGTCCGTCCCAGCGAGCTGATGGCCGGCAAAATCCTCGGCATCGGCGCGGTCGGCTTCACCCAATACCTCGCCTACGTCGTCCTCGGCACGCTCGCCACCACCCTCGGCGGCTCGCTCCTCGAATCCTCCGGACTCCTCACCCCCGGCGGCCCCGGGAGCAGCAGCCCCATCCCGGTCGATGCCGCCACGTTCTTAGCCGGCTCCGAAGAGCTCGCCTTCCTGCTCGATGTCAATTGGCCGCTGATGATCGGGGCGACGGCCTTTTTCTTCGTCACCGGCTTCGCGCTGTATGCCGCCCTCTTCGCCGCCGTCGGGTCCCTCGTTGACACGGAATCGGACGCCCAATACCTCATGCTCCCGGCCTTCCTGCCCCTCATGGCGTCCTACTTGCTTGCCGTCTTTGCCATGCAAGATCCGGAAGGCACCGTCGCCTACGTCGCCTCGTTCGTCCCGTTTACGGCGCCCGTCCTGATGCTCGTGCGCATTCCGGTGGGCGTGCCGCTGCACGAGATTTTGATTTCAGGCGCAGGTGTCGTGGTCACCGCGTGGCTGTGCATCCTCGGGGCGGGACGGATTTACCGGACGGGCATCTTCATGTACGGCAAACGCCCGACGCTGCGCGAGGCGTTCAGGTGGTTGAGGAAGGGGTGAGGCGCGGCTTCGCCGCGGGGAACAGGGATGAGTGTGAGTGTGAGGGGTCGCTTCGCGACCAAGGGTTGAGGGGTGAGATTGTTGACAAGTTCCGGGCGGAAATTCGGGACCGAGGGGGGCAGTTTCGTGACTTAACATTTGAATTTACAGCAGGTTAAGAGTGATTTGCGGGTCATCGAAAAGGCCCGAAAGTGGACGTTGGACATGCGCAAATGCGCCTTCGAGGCCCGCTGCGATTTCTTCACCATGGACCAAATCGTGCGCGCGGCCACCAGCGTCCACCTCAACCTCGTGGAAGGCAGCCACAGCATCTATCCCGGCATCGCGGCCCAATCCTTCTCGACCGCCCGCGCCTTCCTCGCCGAAGCCCTGGCCGGCCTGGACCTCCTGCACGCGGAGGGCCGAGTTTCCTCGGACCAAATGTCCGAGCTCCGCGCCGCCGGCGACGAGATCTCCCGCATGACGTGGGCCTTGATCCGGTACAAACTCAGAATGAAGGGATGAGTGTGAAGGGGGGGGGGCGGTGTCCTTCGATGGCAACTCCATTCCGGAACACTGAAAGCGGCGAAGCCGCGCCCTCTCGACGCGCAGCGTCGTCTGTTCCCTCTAACTCTTCCCCGCGGCGCAGCCGCGCCTCATCCCTTCACACTCACACTGTTCCCCGCGGCGAAGCCGCGCCCTCTCGACGCGAAGCGTCGCCTGTTCCCTTCACACTCACACTGTTTTCCGCGGCGAAGCCCTGGGATTAC
>CAZMNI010000089.1:1885-8423 GCA_964567615.1 uncultured Chryseobacterium sp. | reverse complement strand
CTGGTTCATCACGTTCTTCGAGATCCCGGATCCCCCCCTGGGCACGCAGTTCGTCTCTGTAGGGCTGGCCGACTTCGGCATGGACCCGTCGGCGGGCGGCACAGATGAAAGCAAGAATCCCTCGAGCGAGGTCCAAGACGACCGCGCACCTACGGACGCTTCGACTGCGCCTGTGGCGTCCACGGCCGCTTCCGGCGCGGTAACCCAAGAGGCCTCGGATGTCGCCGTCCGCAATTCAAACTCCCCGAACGCAACCTCCTCCACAGGCGATCAGCGGAAGGTAAACGACCGCTTGGCCCAGCGGCTGGGTGCGTTGTCAGCCCAAGGCGGCGGGGGCTCAGAGGGCCGGTCCACAGGTACGGGCAACGAAGGCAACCCACTCGGAAAAATTGACGGCTCGGGCGTGGTGCGCGGCGACGGGTTTGAAGCCGGACTGGATGGGGGGGCACTCGTGGGGAAGCCGCGGCTGGAGGAAAAGCCTACGCGCTCGGGCACGATCCGCGTCGAAATCGTGGTGGACGCCGCAGGCAAGGTGGTGGACGCCCGCTTCAACCGGGAAGGTTCGACGTTTTCTGACCAACGCCACATCGAGTTGGCCCGGAAGGCCGCGTTCACGGCCATGTTCACGCCGAGTCCGGGCAAGGCACGCCGGCACGGCTGGATCAACATCCGTTTTCAGCTCGAATGACCTACGCGGAGGCGTGTGACTTCTTGTTCAACCGCCTGCCCATGTTCCAACGCGACGGGGCAGCGGCGTACAAGCCGGACCTTCGAGCTACGCTCCACTTGCTGGCATGTGCGGACAACCCCCTGCAGCAGGCGGACGGCTCAGAGCTCCCCGTGGTCCACGTGGCCGGAACGAATGGCAAAGGGTCGGTGTGCCACCTTGTTGCAGCGGCGTTGACGGCTTCCGGGCGGCGAACGGGCCTGTTCACCTCGCCGCACTTGCAGGACTTCCGCGAGCGGATCCGCGTCGACGGCCGTCCCATCCCTGAGGAGTCCGTGGTGGAGTTTGTGGGGAAGTACCGCCCGTGTGCGGACAACGGGCCGCGTCCGCCGTCTTTTTTCGAGTGGACCTTCGCGATGGCCATGTGGTGGTTTCGCAAGTCTGGGGTTGAAATCGCTGTGCTTGAAACCGGGATGGGCGGACGGTTGGACTCGACGAACGTCGTGCGCACACCTTGGGTCACTGCCATCACGAACGTAGGCCTTGACCACCAACAATTCCTCGGACCGGATGTCCGGACGATTGCAGGGGAGAAGGCGGGCATTTTGAAAGACGGCCGGCCGGTGGTGGTGGGGCGCATGCGACCGGAAGCCCTTTCCATCGTCCTCGAACACGCGCTGCGGACGGGCTCGGAGGTGCACTATGCGGAGACCGCCGCAGAACCCAGCCTGCCCGACGAAGGTCCGTACCAAACAGAAAACCGAGCCACCGCCCGCAAGGTCCTCGACGTCCTCTCGACCCTGCCCGAATGGGACCGCACGCGGCCCTGTGCACTCGCCGACACCGCACTCCCATCAACCGGCCACTTCGGCAGGTGGCAATGGCTGCCGGATACACCGTCCGGCGCCCGCGTGCTCGCAGATTGCGCCCACAACGTGGACGGACTGGCGGCACTTTTCAGCAACTTGCCCGAGGCGACCGCCCTGCACATCGTCTTCGGGACGGTGGCAGACAAGGACCTCAGCGGCGTATTCCCGCTGCTGCCCCGAGCGGCCCACTTTTACTTCTGCGCGGCAGACATTCCGCGGGCCCTGCCTGCGGTAGAATTGGCCCGGCAGGCACAAGAGCAAGGACTCGAAGGCACCACATACGCTTCCGTCGCAGCGGCCTGTGCGGCAGCGCGGTCGCAAGCAGGCCTAGGATCGCTTGTGCTGATTACGGGATCAATCTTCGTGGTGGCCGAGGCCCTTCCGCCGGGCTGACCGAAGGGTTTACTTTTTCGGTTTGAAGGCCACGTTCGTGGCGACTTCGATGCGGTTCGGAAGCACTTGGATGGTGCAGCGATTCGGGATGGCGGCGACGGTGCGGACTGACCCGTCGGGCATTTCGAAGTCGAGCGAGTTCTGCAGCGTGAGCGGGCCCTCGAAGGTGAACGGCGTGGTGAGGTAGTCGGCGATTTGGAGGCGCTTGATGACCCACCGGCGGCCGAAGGCGTTCACGGCGATTTCGAAGGGTGCGTCCACGACTTGGACCGAGATGAGGTTCGATTTCTCGTTGTATCGGATGGCCACTTTGCCGCGCACTTCGTCCGTGTAGGTCCCGAAGTCCGTTTCCACCCGGGCTTGGGTGAGGAAGGCGGCGCTGTCCTTTTCGAGTTCGATGTGCATGCCGGTGAGCGTCCAAGTGAGCGTCCGGTCGATGAACATCAATTCGTACTCTTCCGTGCCTTTGAACTCGCCGAGGGCCGCGAACAGGTTGTTCAGCGTGCGTTCGTGCAGGGTGACGATGAGGTCGCTTTGGGCAAAGGCGGGCGCTTGTGCCAGCAGAAGCACCAGGCAGGAGAGGAGGTTGCGCATGCGGGCCAAATCAAATCAACGAGCGCCCCGTCATCGCTTCCGGCTGCGGGAGCCCGAGAATGCGGAGCAGGGTGGGTGCGACATCCGGGAGGGAACCGTCCCGCACCGCCGTGACGCCGGGGGCGTGGACGATGACGGGGACGGGGTGGGTGGTGTGGGCGGTGTGCGGCGTGCCGTCCGGGTTGCGGGCGAGGTCGGCGTTGCCGTGGTCGGCAAGCACGACCCATGCATACCCTCCGGCCTCCGCCGCCTCGAGTACTTTGCCCAAGCACGCATCGGTGAACTCGACCGCTGCGACGATGGCGTCGAACACGCCCGTGTGGCCCACCATGTCGGGGTTTGCGAAGTTGAGGCAGACAAAATCTGCGCTTCCGGCACGAAGCTCGGGCACGAGGGCATCGGTCAACTCGCCCGCGCTCATGGCCGGGGCGAGGTCGTACGTGGCCACCTTCGGGCTGCTCGCCATCAACCGGCGCTCTCCGGGAAACGGCTCTTCGCGTCCGCCGCTGAAGAAGTACGTCACGTGCGGATACTTCTCTGTTTCTGCGATCCGGATTTGGGTGCGGCCGGCAGCCGCAACGACCTCTCCCAGTGTCTCCGCGAGGTTCGGCTTATCGTAGAGCACGTGGATGTTCGTCCACCGCTCGTCGTAGCGCGTCATGGTCGTGTAGTGCAGCGGCAGGGCCTGCATCCCGTGCTCCGGGAAGTCAGAGATGGCCAGCGCTTCGGTGATTTCGCGGCACCGATCGGTCCGGAAATTGAAGCAGAGCACCGCATCGCCCGGGCGGATGCAACCCTCTGGTCCTACGGTGAACGGCTCGATGAATTCGTCCGTCGTGCCTGCTGCGTAGGCCGCAGCGATGCCGGCATCGGCCGTTGCGAACTGCGCCCCTTCGCCGTGCACAAGGGTGCGGTAGCTGCGGGCGATGCGCTCCCAGCGCCGGTCCCGGTCCATCGCGTAGTAGCGGCCGTGCACGCTGGCGATGCGTCCGCCGGTGCGGTCCAGAACGGCTTGCAAGTCCGCGAGGTATCCACGCCCGGTAGACGGAGCGGTGTCGCGACCGTCGGTAAAGGCATGGACGAGGACTTCGATGCCAGCGGCGGCAGCGGCTTCGCACAGGGCGTGCAGATGGGCCTGTTGGGAATGGACGCCACCGCGCGAGACGAGGCCCAGGAGGTGCAAGCGGCCGCCGGCTGCACGGGAGGCTTCGAATGCGGCAAGGAGGGCGGGTTCGCGGGCGATCGAGCCGTCTTCTACGGCGCGGTCGATGCGCAGGAGGTCTTGGTAGACGACGCGGCCGGCGCCGAGGTGCATGTGGCCGACCTCGCTGTTCCCCATTTGGCCTTCTGGAAGACCGACAAAGCCGCTGTCCGTGCGCAACGTGGCATGCGGATGCGTGCGCAGCAGCCGGTCCATGACGGGTGTTTTTGCCACGTGGATGGCGTTGTTTGGCCCTTCCGGGCCGAGGCCCCAACCGTCGAGGACGACGAGCAAAGCGCGGGGAGCAAGCGGAGTGAGGGGCATGGTCAGGTGAGGGGAATGCGGGTGAGGACGTGCGTGCCAGGGCCTGGACGCGCATCGCGGATGCTGAGGCTGCCGCGGTGGAGCCGCAGGATTGAGTCGGCGAGGTACAGGCCCAGGCCGGTGCCGCCGTCGGTGCGCTCGCCCGGCCGTTCCAGCCGGCGGAAGGGCTCCAGGACATGGCGGCGGTCTGCAACAGGGATGCCGGGGCCGCTGTCGGTTACGGCCACCTCGAGGTGGGTCCGTGTAGCAACGGCCTCCACGTGCACATCGTGGTCGCTGTACTTGAGGGCATTTTCCACGAGGTTTTCCCAAACGAGTTCCAACGCCTCCGCATCGCCGGTGGCCACCTCGGGGAGGTGTGCGTCGGAATGGACGTGGACACGCCGATCGGGATAGTCCGCCGCAGCTTTCGTCACTGCGGACTGCACCAGGTCCGCCGGGCAGAACGGGGCACGGACCGGGTCGGAGGGGCGCGAGAACCGCGCCGAAGCCAGCAGGTCGGTAATGCGGCGGTCGAGCCGCGCATTTGCCTTCGACGCTTCCGTGAGGAGTTCCCGCGTGGTGGCGGCATCGAGGGGGCGTTGCAGGATGGTTTGGAGCGCGAGCCGGGTGGTGGCAATCGGTGTTTTCAGTTCGTGCGTCACGGCGAGCAGGAAGTTGCGTTCCCGCAGGGCGGCCCGCAGCTCGCGCCGGCTGGAGCGTTCGATCATCCACCATCCGGACACGAGCAGCACGAAAAAGACGGTCCCCTCGCCGATGACCATCCACGTCGACGGCGCATCGAACAGGCCCACCACCGGCTCACCGCGTGCCTCCCGCAACGCTGCTCCCTGCACAACCAGCAGCCGCGCCCACCAAAAAAACTGCAACAGCACGTACCCCCCGAGCAGGTACACAAGTCGATTTCTGTTTTTCGCGCGGCGTGGCATGGGAAATTATCCCCCAAAGTTCGTGCCCGGAAGCCGAACCTTGAAGTGGCCGGGCGTCAGATCCATGCGATTGAACAATACGCCGAAGTAAAAGGCATCCGCCGTGGTCCGCCACCCCTGCCGCTCGGCCTCCCACGCCGCCTCCATCCCGCGCGACCAGTGGATGTCATCGCACACGATGCACCCTTCGGGCGACAGCAGGGGCCGCAACCGCTGGACGTACCTCCGCATCGCATCGCCTTCGTGGTGCCCGTCGAGAAAAATCAGGTCCCACTGCCGCCGTGGCACTTCGGTTTCCCATGCTGCAAGGGCCTCGTCGAATGGCATCACAGTGAGCGCAATCGACTCCTGCATGCCTGTGCGTTCCCAGCCCTCTGCAGCGCGCTGCGCAATGCCCGGGTGCCCTTCGACGGTCTGCACCCGGAAGCCCGCCGCAGCAAAATGCGCTGCAGTAACCCCGAGGCAGGTCCCCAACTCCAGCCCCTCCTGCGCGCCCACAGCCCGCCCGAGGGCGACGAGCGCCCGCACCTGTCCTGGCGGTTTGAGCGCAACTCGCGCCAACTTCCCGACGGTCCTACGTCGGACGGTCAGGCTGCCGGCACCTGGATCGTACCCGTCCACCGCCTTGGCTTCTTCGCGCATCCGCCGCCGCTCCGTTTCCACACCGGCATGGAGCGCTACAGCGCGCACGCCATCGAGCCAAGCGTACAGCAACGGCGCGTGCATTCCGTGCCGCCCGCGCGCCCCCCACCGCCACCGGACAAAACGGACGACCCGGGGTCCCCAAACCTGAAGCATGTCCCGAAGGTAGGTTGCTTCGTCCGCAGGAATCACCTACCTTTGCGGCCCTCGGGCGATTAGCTCAGCTGGTTTAGAGCATCTGTTTTACACGCAGAGGGTCGCTGGTTCGAACCCGGCATCGCCCACAAAGAAGCCCTCTCCGGAGGGCTTTTTTCATGGACCAAACGCCGCTGCGCGCCGCTTCGCGTGGAGGGGTCGCGGCTACGCTGCTAAACAGTGTGAAGGGGTGAGGTCGCCGGCGTTGCCGGCTCGAGGTCGCGGCTCCGCCGCTCTTCAGGATTCAGGGTTGAAGATGCGATGTACACCTCGTCTCCCCTCCACGCTCAACCCTCACTCAGGCCGCAAAGCGGCCCCTCCACACTCAACCCTGTGCTCTCACACAGGCCGCAAAGCGGCCCATCAACCTCAATCTGTTCCCTCGGCGCGCAGCGCCCCTCTACACTCATTCCTGTTCACTCAATCTGTTCCCTCGGCGCGCAGCGCCCCTCCACCCTGTTCCCTCACACAGGCTGCACAGCGGCCAGCATCATCGGACAATCGTGACCGACCCGTGGAAGTCCTTTCCGTCTGAGCGGTTGAGGACGTAGTAGTAGGTGCCTTCGCTGAGTTCGATGCCGTTTGTGCGACCGTCCCATGCTCCTTGGTAGTCTTCGTCCGTAAAGAGGAGGTTGCCCCAGCGGTTGAAGATGAGGAGCCGGGAACCGGGGAAGCCTTCGATGCCTGGGATTCGGAAGTAGTCGTTTTGGCTGTCGTTGTTCGG
>CAZMNI010000089.1:0-1785 GCA_964567615.1 uncultured Chryseobacterium sp. | reverse complement strand
TCGTAGGCGGGCACTTCGAGGAACCAGTTCGCCGAGGCATCTTGGCCGCAGCCGTCCTCGCCGTTCAACGTGACCGTGCTGCTTGTCAAGAGGTTGACGGTGGTGGTTTCGTTGTTCCCGCCGGTGGACCAACTCCATGAATAAGGCCCCGCGCCCGACTCCACGACGGCCGTCAACTCCACCGGGTCGCCTGGACAGAAGGGTTCGGAAGCTTGGGAAACGGATATGTCAAACGGAGGGGGCGGTTCGTAGGACACCGTGGCATTGACACTGTTCCCACAGACATCAGTGACTGTGACCAACGCATCCCCGGCGGCGGCGGCGGCAATTACATTCACCGACAGGGTATCTTCTGTTCCGGTGTCCCACTGGTAACCGAATGGCCCATACCCTTGGATCGGGGTGACTTCGAGCGTGGCGATGCCGTCGCAGATGCCCACCGGGTCGTCGTAGTCGAGCACGACCGGTTCGAAGTCCATGATGACGAGGGTGGAGGAACGCAGGATGCTGTCGCCGCAGAGGTTGACGTAGAGGTACTCGATGGTGACTGTTTCCGGGGATTCAGCGATGCCGTCGGCGATGACGTTGAGGGGGATTTCGTAGATGTTTTGGCCCACCTCCATGATGATCTCCGGGTCGATGTATTCGTAGTCTTCGCCGTTGACGGCGGTGCCGCTGATGGTGACGACGATGGTGTCTTGGGTGGTGTTTTCCGGGCGGATGACCTGGAACACAGCGTTGTTGCAGGATTCCACGACGGTGGTGTCGCCGAGGAAGATCTGGTTGCCGTCGATGGAGGCAGAAGCCGTGATGTCGAAGCCGTTCGAGGAGAAGGAGCCGGACTCGATGAAGACCGCGCTGTCAAAGGCGGTGTCGCCCCCGTCGGCGATGGCGATTTTCAGGTGGTACGTGAGGCCACATTGCACCTGGGCGGCGGCTTGCAAGACGACAGTGAACCCATCCAGCTGAGTGGCGGTGGGCGTGGTGTTGTTTGCGTTGTCCACGTAGAACTCCGTGTTTTGGTTCCACTGCGGACTCACTTGGGTGCAATTGCTCACGGTTCCATTTGTGCCCGCTGTTCCATTGTTCACCGTGTTGATGGTCACCGGGATGGTGGTCCCGGGCACGAGGGCGAGGTTGATGGCGCCGTTCGTGTACGGACCACTGATACCGGGTCCGCTGAGGAAGAAGCCAAAGGCATCGTTTACAGACCCGCAGACGTATTCGTTGTATTCCTCCGATCCGAAGCTGTAGTTGAAGCTGATGGAGTCGCCGTTCGGGACGAAGTCGAACTCGAGGACGGCCGCATCGTTCACGGTAAACGTCGAAATGGCCTGCAGGTCGGGATCGCCCACACCGAAGTTTCCACCGCCGAGGGTGAGGCTTCCGCTGTTGTTCGGTCCCACGGCCATCGAGGCTGTTCCGGTCGACATGATCATGCCGTCTGGTACGAGAATGTTCGAGTTGGCGGCATCGAAGGTGCCGATTTGGTCCAAATCTCCTGAGAACGTGATGTTTGTAATCACCACTCCTTCGCCTACGAGAATGTCCTGCACAACAGTAGCGGCAGGAACTCCGGCATTTACGACCAGCTGCGCGCGGGCAGGCAGCACCGCACCCGCCACCAGGGCAGCAATGCAGAACGTACGGAAATTCAAGGCCATGGAGTGGGATTGCGAGTCAAACATACATCGGAATCAGGGACTGCCCGATACCTTTACATCCATGCAAGAAACGCTCTTGGCGGTGCAGGGGTTGCGCAAGACCTATACCATCGGCACCCAA
>CAZMNI010000088.1:0-8464 GCA_964567615.1 uncultured Chryseobacterium sp. | reverse complement strand
AGCGGGGCGGGCGGTCAGCACGTCAACAAGACCGAGTCGGCTGTCCGGTTGACCCACCTGCCTACAGGCGTGGTGGTGGAGTGCCAAGAGGGCCGTTCCCAACATGCGAACTACGACCGTGCGCTGGAAGTGCTGCGCTCGCGGTTGTTTGATTTGGCGCGTACCGCGCAGCGGGACGCAGAAGCCGCCACGCGAAAAACCCTTGTCAGTACGGGCGACCGTTCGGCAAAAATCCGCACCTACCATTTCGCCCAAGGACGTGTCACCGACCACCGCATCGGGTGGACGTCGCATGCCCTCGGCGCGGTGCTTGACGGCGACCTTACACCGCTCATCGGCGCATTGCAAGCCGCGGAACAGGCGGAATTGCTCGCGAATGGCTGAACTTCGCGGCATGTTCAACGGACGTGCAGAACTCGCGGCGGCGGTGGCCGACCGGGGTTCTTACTTGTGTGTAGGGCTCGACCCCGATCCGGCCCGCATTCCTGCGGTTTGTGGGACAGGCGTGGCAGGCATGGAGGCGTTTTGCCGCGAAATCGTGGCAGCTACGGCGGAGTTTGCAGTGGCATTCAAGCCAAACCTCGCCTTCTTTGAGGCCTACGGTGCGGCAGGGTGGGAGGCTTGCGCACGGATCGTAGCGGACATCCCTCGCACCTGCATGGTCATTGCGGACGCGAAGCGCGGCGATATAGGGAACACGTCCGGACGCTACGCCGCCGCCTTGTTCGACGGCCTCGGTGCCGACGCCGTTACGGTGGCTCCCTACATGGGCGAGGACAGCGTCCGCCCCTTCCTCGAGTACGGCCCGGGAAAGTGGACGGTGCTGCTGGCGCTCACCTCGAATCCCGGCGCACAGGACTTCGAATTGTATGGCGATCCACCTCTGTACGAGCGCGTTATTCGCCGCGCGAGCGGTTGGGCTGGACCGGACCAGCTCATGTTCGTCGTCGGTGCCACCCGGCCTGAGCAGCTTGCGCGTGCGCGCACGATCGCGCCGGAGCATTTCTTCCTCGTTCCGGGGGTGGGTGCGCAGGGAGGATCGCTCAGCGAAGTGACCGCGGCAGGCTGGGTCCCCGGGTGCGGCCTGTTGGTGAATGCTTCGCGGTCCATTGTGTATGCATCGAGTGGATCCGATTATGCCGCAGCGGCGCGGGAGGAGGCGGAGGCCATGCGCAGTGAAATGGCGGCAGAACTGGAACGTCGGCAAAGAATCCTGTAACGGAGAGAAAGCGCTGCAGGTGCACCTTGCGAGGGCGTTGTATATTGTCCGCCAAATCTGAGTCATGTACACATTGCTTTACTACCTGGGCGAGTTCTTCGGCAAAGGACTTCAGTTCATGCGCTTCGCGGTCGAGGCAGGAAAATCGGTCGATGACCAAATCAACGAGGTCATGGCGCCGATCACCGCGGTGGTCATGAAGGTCATTTTCTTTTCACTCCCGCTGGGAGGAGGGATGCAGGTTCCGTTTGTTCTCCTGTGGCTCGTCGCCGGGGCGGTGTTCTTTACCTTGTTCTTCAGGTTCATCAACATCCGGGGCTTCCGGCATGCGTTGGACGTGGTGCGCGGCAAATACGACGATCCATCCCACAAAGGAGAGGTGTCGCATTTTCAAGCATTGACTGCGGCGTTGAGCGGCACAGTGGGTGTCGGCAACATCGCTGGCGTCGCCCTTGCAGTGAGCATCGGTGGACCGGGGGCAACCTTTTGGATGATCCTGGCGGGACTCATGGGCATGAGTTCCAAGTTTGTCGAGTGCACACTGGGCCTGAAGTACCGACGGAACAATCCGGACGGCACGGTATCAGGAGGTCCGATGTACTACCTGCGGGATGGGTTGGCGAAGAAAGGATTCGGGCCACTCGGAAAGGTGCTCGCCGCAATTTTCGCTGTTGCCTGCATCGGAGGTTCTTTTGGCGGCGGCAACATGGTCCAAGTAAACGTCGCGACAAAGCAACTCATCGCAGTCACGGGTGGAGAGTCCAGCTTTCTGTATGGCCACGGATGGATCTTCGGTTTGATCACGGCTGTGCTTGTCGCTGTGATCATCATCGGGGGCATCAAGAGCATCGCAAAAGTCACCGACAAACTGGTGCCCTTCATGATTGCGATTTATTTGTTCGGTGCGTTCATCGTCATCGGTGCGAACATCGCTTATGTTCCGGAAGCTTTCCAGGCCATCTTCAATGGGGCGTTCTCGAGCAATGCCCTGTACGGAGGCATGATCGGCGTCATCATCCAAGGCTTCAAGCGGGCCGCATTCTCGAATGAAGCCGGTATCGGATCTGCCAGCATTGCCCACTCGGCCGCGAAAACGGACGAACCGATTTCAGAAGGACTCGTGTCGTTGCTCGAACCGTTCATCGACACGGTGGTCATCTGCACGATGACGGCCTTGGTGATTGTCATGACAAATTATGGTGGTGCAGGGGCGGAGGCCATCGCCTTACAGGCCCAGCAGGAGGGCTTTCAGTCCATCCAGCTGACTTCACAAGCGTTCAGTTCGGTGATTCCGTGGTTCCCGCCCCTCCTTTCGCTCGCCGTGATCCTCTTCGCCCTCAGCACCATGATCTCTTGGAGCTACTACGGACTGAAGGCATGGACCTTTTTGTTCGGCGAATCGAAGCGGGCGGAGTTCATCTACAAGGCGATTTTCTGTGGCTTTGTAATCGTCGGGTCGGCCATTTCTGCATCGAGTGTGTTTGATTTCGGGGATGCGATGATTTTTGCCATGTGTTTCCCGAACATTCTGGGACTCTACTTCCTCGCTCCTGAAGTTTTGGCTGACCTGCGCAGTTACATGGCTCGGGTGAAATCGGGAGAGATCCGCAAGCACAGCTGACGTCACCGTGGAGTGGGAGACGAGAGGGGGACTGGTCCTGGTGGGGCTGGTCTGGGGAAGTTGTGCGCTTTGCTACCGGTGGCATCCGGAGTGGTTTCCTTCGGCCTTGCGGAACGAGGAGGCAGTAGGACACACATGGGGTGTGGATTCCCTGTTGGGCTTTCTCGAATCCATCCCGGCGCAGGAGGGCCGTCCGCAGACAGCATTCGGAGGGGGAATTGCGCGCCGGCGGTTAGAGCAATCTCCTTTGCCGGTGCTTGATTTGAATGCGGTGGACAGCGCTGCACTCGAGGCACTACCGCGCATCGGGGCGGCCCTTGCCGGGCGCATAGTGCGGTACCGCGACGCATTGGGTGGGTTTGTGTCCACATCCCAACTCAGCGAAGTGTGGGGCATCTATCCTGACCAAGTGGAAGCGTTGCTCCCGAGGTTCCATGTCCGACCTGAATCCCACGTGCGCTTGTGTGCAGACACAGCAACTTGGGATGCGTTGCGTCGCCATCCGTATATCCGATCGGAGGGCGCTCGGGCAATCGAGCGGTACCGACGCCACCATCCGCTGGAGCGGATTTCAGACCTGGCGGCCTCTCCTGCAATCGGTGATTCCCTCCTGCAGCGTTGGGAACCCTACCTTGCGTTGTGCAATCCGAAAGCCCCATGAAAGACCTCGAATCCCGATGCATGCAAGCTGTTCGTTTGGTCAAGGATTTTCCGAAACCGGGCATTCAATTCATGGACCTTTCTGCGCTGTGGGGCGATCCACTCCTCGGAGCAGAAATTGAACAGGAACTGGCAGCGCGTATCACGGCGGAATTCGGACGAATCGATGCCGTTGTGGCCATAGAAAGCCGCGGATTTTTTTTCGGAATCGGGCTTGCGCGGATACTGCGGGTGCCCTTCGTCGCCGTGCGGAAGTCAGGGAAGCTTCCTGGACCCGTGTGGAAGGTAGAATATGCCCTGGAATACGGGAACGGCGTGCTCGAAATGCAGCTGGGTTCCCTGCCCATGGGAGCACGGGTGGTCATCCACGACGATGTGCTGGCCACAGGAGGAACAGCATGTGCTGCTGCAGATTTGGTGCGTCAGGAGGGCGGACGGGTAGCGGGATTTGCCTTCCTCATGGAAATCGATGCACTCGGCGGACGGGTGGCCTGTGAGAAGGTGGCGCCGGTTGTCCGACCTTTGCTGCCCTTAACGCAGTGACCATGGAATGGACGTTTTCTGAAGATCTGGAACTCATTCGAGCAGCTGCGCGGGATTTTGCTGAACGCGAGGTGCTGCCGTTTCGGTCCGAATGGGATGAGAACCAGACCCTCCCGCGGGAAGCGTTGCGCAAGCTCGGTGAGTTGGGCATGCTCGGAGTCCTCGTTCCAGAATCCTACGGAGGTGCAGGGTTAGGGTATGCGGCGTACAAGACCATCGTGGAGGAACTCGCGCGCATTTGCGGGGGATTCGCGCTGTCCGTTGCAGCCCACAACTCACTGTGTGTCGGGCACATCCTCGCCTTCGGCTCGGAAGCCCAAAAGCAGCGCTGGCTTCCGTCCCTTGCATCCGGGGCGCACCTCGGTGCTTGGGGGTTGACGGAGGCGAACACAGGTTCGGATGCCATGCGCATGCGCTGCACTGCTGTGCGCGATGCGGCGCGAGGCGGCTGGGTGTTGCAGGGAACAAAAAACTGGATTACTCACGGCATCTCTTCCGACGTAGCGGTGGTCCTCGCGCGCACCGGGGAACCCTTGGACAGCAAAGGAATTACAGCGTTTGTCATCGAGCGGGGAACACCTGGTTTCTCCGGGGGAAAGAAGGAGAACAAGCTCGGGATGCGGTGCTCGGAAACCGCCGAGCTCATTTTTGACGCCTGTTTTGTGCCGGACGACCAGGTGTTAGGAGAAGTCGGCGCAGGGTTTCAGCAGGCAATGAAGATCCTCGACGGTGGACGCATCAGCATCGCGGCGCTGGCTTTGGGCATTGCCAAGGGGGCATTTGAGACTGCGAGAACGTACGCCCAGCAGCGCGAGCAATTCGGTAAGCCCATTTCGCAGTTCCAAGCGATTGCATTCAAGCTCGCGGACATGCACGTGCGCATCGAAGCGGCGGAGGCGTTGACTTGGGCTGCATGTGACGCGAAAGAACGGGGTCTCCCAGTCACCAGGCTCTCGGCCATGGCGAAGTACGAAGCAAGCGAGACAGCGGTGGCCGTGGCCACGGACGGCGTGCAGGTGCTCGGGGGCTACGGCTACACGAAGGATTTTCCTGCGGAGAAGTTCTACCGGGACAGCAAGCTGTGCACCATCGGGGAGGGGACGAGTGAGATCCAAAAGCTCGTCATCTCGCGTGAAGTCTTGCGGGGCGCGTGATTTGGTTTTTGAATCCGATTTTCACTACATTTGCCGTCCCAATTGAGAACCCATGCTTTCGATTCCGGTCAAAGAAGGAGACAACATCGAGCGCGCACTGAAGCGCTTCAAGAAGAAGTTTGACCGCACGAAGCGGATGCGCGAACTGCGTGTGCGCAAGGAATTCGTGAAGCCGAGCGTAATCAAGCGCGAAGCCCAGAAGAAGGCAGTCTACAAGAACACCATGCAACTCGGCAACGAGTAAGTTTGGATTTTCATTGAAAATGGGCGACCTTCCTACCGGCAGGTTGCCCATTTTGCATTTTTAGTACCACCCAGTGAAGAGCACGGCCGCGCATATCAGCGAGTTTCTGGAGTATCTCCAGAAGGAGAAGCGTGGTTCGGTGCATACGTTGAGGTGCTACCGGTCAGATCTCAATCAGTTGAGCCGGTTTTTTGCGGAGCGCTTCGAGGAGTCGGATTTGCTCAAGGCGAAGAGCGATTGGATCCGTACGTGGGTTGTGGAGATGATGCGGGAAGGCAAGGCGCCGAGGACCATCCACAGGAAAGTCAGTGCGTACAGAACATTTGTGCGCTTTGCCCGACGCACGGGCCAAATGGAATCCGATCCAGCGGAGGCGGTGACCTTGCCGAAGTTGGACAAGCGGTTGCCGGAAGTGGTGCCTGAATATGCGATGCGGGATCTGCTGGATGTCGGGGTTTTCGCGGAAGACTGGAAAGGACGCAGGGACCGTTCGATTCTTGCCCTCCTCTACGAAACTGGCATTCGGCTTTCGGAACTGATCGGGTTGCGGTTGAACGATGTGGACAGCGACCGCAAGGAGTTGCGCGTCTGGGGCAAGGGGTTCAAGGAGCGGCGCGTGCCCTTGCTTCCCGAAACGCTTGAAGCCATCGAGGAGCACCTCAAGTTGCGTCCATTCCACTCGGATTACCTGTTCATCACGGATGCGGGACGGGAGTTGTATCCCTCCTTCGTGTACCGCAGAGTGAACCACTACCTGAATTTGGTCAGCAGCCTGCACAAGACCAGTCCTCACGTGCTGCGGCATACGTTCGCCACCCACTTACTCAGTCGGGGCGCGGAGCTCGCAGCGGTGAAGGAACTCCTCGGCCACGCGAGCCTGGGGTCGACCCAAGTCTATACCCACCACACGCTGGGCCGGTTGAAGGACATTCACCAGGCAAGTCCGCTGGACGTGCGTCCGGGGGAGGAGCCGTAAACTACTTTTTCCATGCAGGTGCAGATTCACTCCATCCACTTTGATGCTGATCGCAAGCTGTTGGATTTCATTGAGGCGCGGTTAGCGAAGTTGGGGACCTTTCATGACCAGTTGATTTCCGGTGAGGTGTTTTTGCGGCTCGAGCGGAATTCTGAGCACGCGAACAAGGTTGCTGAAATCAAAGTGCATGTTCCGGGTACGGATTATTTTGCCAAACGGCGGTCGGACAGTTTTGAGGTCGCGTGCGATGAAGTCGTCGAGGCAATCCGAGGCCAAATGGTGAAGCGCAAGAAGGGCCACTGAGTCCTGCGAGAACAGGCCGTTCCAGCGAATTTTCGGCTTTGTCGAAAAGATTTGGAATGGCTTTTGCAAGCGCCGAATTGTTGTGTACATTTGCCGTCCTGAATCCGGGGCGGCATTTGTCTTTTCCGGAGGTTCTTTGACAACGACGCCGGTGTAGCTCAGTTGGCCAGAGCAGCTGATTTGTAATCAGCGGGTCGGGGGTTCGAATCCCTCCACCGGCTCATCGCGCGTCTCATGGGTGGATGCCCCTCCTTGCGGAAGGGCTCCACATCTTGAATACGGGGGTACGCCGGAGCTGGAGAGCCGGGGCAGACTGTAAATCTGTTGTCTATGACTGAATAGGTTCGATTCCTATTACCCCCACCACCGGTTTTCTGTTGCAGGGAAACCGGATACCTTGCGGAAGTAGCTCAGTTGGTAGAGCATCAGCCTTCCAAGCTGAATGTCGCGAGTTCGAATCTCGTCTTCCGCTCCACGTCAGAATTCAAGCCGATGTAGCTCAGGGGTAGAGCGCATCCTTGGTAAGGATGAGGTCACGGGTTCAAATCCCGTCATTGGCTCTTTAAATCAATCAGTTCCACCGTTAATACCACCAGCAATGGCAAAAGAAACGTTCGACCGTTCCAAGCCGCACGTAAACATCGGCACCATCGGTCACGTCGACCACGGTAAGACCACCCTTACCGCGGCCATCACGAAGGTTCTCGCAGACAAGGGTCTGAGCGAGGCGCGTTCGTTTGACCAGATCGACAACGCTCCGGAAGAAAAGGAGCGGGGTATCACGATCAACTCTTCGCACGTTGAGTACTCGACTGCGAACCGTCACTATGCGCACGTTGACTGCCCGGGCCACGCGGACTATGTGAAGAACATGGTCACGGGTGCCGCGCAGATGGACGGAGCAATCTTGGTTGTGGCTGCCACGGACGGCCCGATGCCGCAAACCCGCGAGCACATCCTGCTCGGCCGTCAGGTCGGTATTCCGCGGATGGTCGTCTTCATGAACAAAGTCGACATGGTCGATGATCCGGAGTTGCTCGAGCTCGTCGAGATGGAAATCCGCGAGTTGTTGAGCTTCTACGAGTACGACGGCGACAATGGACCGGTCGTGCAGGGTTCTGCACTCGGTGCGTTGAATGGCGAAGCCAAGTGGGTGGACACGGTCATGACCCTCATGGATGCCGTGGACAGCTGGATTGAAATCCCGCCCCGCGACAACGAGAAGCCGTTCTTGATGTCTGTCGAAGACGTCTTCACCATCACCGGCCGCGGTACCGTTGCTACGGGCCGTATCGAGACGGGTGTCATCAACACGAGCGATCCCGTTGAAATCCTCGGCTTGCAGGAGGAGAAAATGACCTCAACGGTCACGGGTGTGGAGATGTTCCGGAAGATTCTCGACCGGGGTGAGGCTGGCGACAACGTCGGTTTGCTCCTGCGCGGCATCGACAAGAAGGACATCCGCCGCGGCATGGTTATCGCCAAGCCGAACTCCATCAAGGTGCACACCCGCTTCAAGGCCGAGGTGTACATCCTGAAGAAGGAAGAAGGTGGCCGCCACACGCCGTTCCACAACAAGTACCGTCCCCAGTTCTACTTCCGGACCACGGACGTGACGGGTGAGATTGTGCTCGAAGCAGGTCGTGAGATGGTCATGCCGGGTGACAACGTCACCATCGAGGTGAACCTGATCAACCCGATTGCCATGGACCGTGGTCTCCGTTTCGCTATCCGTGAAGGCGGG
>CAZMNI010000087.1:0-8516 GCA_964567615.1 uncultured Chryseobacterium sp. | reverse complement strand
TCCCAGCGCCGTCCCTCGCCCTGCGGCCACGTCCGGTTGTGCTGCACGAAGGCCGTGGTGCGCAGCGCGGTGAACCGGTTCTCCGCCCGCACGACGTCGTCGAGGAAGATGCCCGGGTCGGGCTGGTCGTTCGGCGGCCGCGGCGCGATGTACCCCGCCGAGTCCACCAGCGACCACTCGTTGAGCGAATCGTCCACCCGTTCGGTGGCACTCTGCACGCCCCACTCGGTCACGTGCCGCGATCCCGCCGCCCGGTGCGTCCCGCGCACGGCAAAGGTGCCGACCTGTGCGGACAGCCGGTTGCGGGCGTGGTCGAGGTAGGCCCCCACGCCGCGGTTGACGACGACCTCGCCGAGCGCATCGGAGCCGAGGTCGCGGTCGAGTTCGTCGAGGAAGTAGGCCCCGAGAATGTCGAAGCGCTCTTGCTCGGACGTCGTGAAGGCAGAGGCCGTGAACCGCAGCACCGAGGCGTCCGTGATCCGCACGGCGCTCAGCGCCCCAAACCCCGTCTCATACCAGGTATGCTCCCTGCCATCGAAGTAAATGGTCAGCCGCAGTGCCTCGTTGATGTTGCCCACATCGGTGGTGCGCGTTTTCGGGACGAACCGGAAGTCGTTGCGGCCGAAGACGCCGAGGGCTTCTATTTGCCAAGGTCCGTAGCCGTCCACGTCCCACGTGAACAAGGCCTGTGCGTCGACATACCGCGGGTTGTACTCCCCGGTTTCGTCGAGGCTCCCGAGCACGTAGGCGTTGTCGCGGTACCGCACGCCGGCGTTCAGCGACCAGCGCTGCGGTCCGTCTGTGCGCCCGTCCACTGCGTCGAGTGCGACGTTCGCGCCCATCAGGCTGGCGGTGGCCCGCACGGCGCGCTCGGTGGGACGGCGGTAGGTGATGTCGAGGACCGAGCTGAGTTTGTCCCCGTAGCGCGCCTCGAAGCCGCCGGCAGAGAAGACGATGCGGTCCACCATGTCGGGGTTCGGGAACGACAGGCCTTCTTGCTGCCCGGAGCGCACGAGAAACGGCCGGTACACCTCGATGCCGTTGACGTAGACGAGGTTTTCGTCGAAGCTGCCGCCGCGCACGTTGTAGCCGGAGGAGAGTTCGCTGGTGAAGTTGACCGGAGCTTGCAGGAGGAGGTCTTCGATGGAGCCGCGCGGCGACGGGATGCGGCTGGCCACGCGCGGGTCGATGCGTTGGACCGGGGCGGTCCGGGTGCCGTCGGCGATGACCTCGGAGGTCCCGATGGCGATGCCCTCGGCCAAACGGAAATCGAGCCGCGCCACACCTTCTGCCACTTCCACGGATCTGCGGCTGGATTCGTACCCCACGAACGACGCAACGAGCGTCCACGTCCCTGCGCTGGGCAAATCGAGGCGGTAGGAGCCGTCCGGCCCGGTGGCCGTGGCCCGGTCCGGTGCACCCGCTACGACCACCGAGGCGCCGGGCAGCGCCAGTCCCGTGCGGTCGGTTACGCGGCCGGTGACCTGCTGGGCCTGTGCAGCCACTCCGGCCGCACAGAAAAGGAGAAGGAAGAGGCGCCCGCCCGCCGTCATTGCCGCAATTCGCCGGAGCGCAGGGCACGGATGAATGCGGCCCAAGCGGCGGGGTTCAACACGCTGACCGTCGGCATCATCCCGAGCGCAGCGGCTTGCTGTGCTTGCGCCGTGGACCACGTCCGGCCGACTTCGGCGGCATCCGGTTCGATGTAGGAGAGCCGGTCGAAGAGGGCGACGGGGTCGAGGCGTTCGTTCGCGATGGTGTAGGCGTCGGGCGCCATCGTCAGGGCCATGAATTCTTCGCGGAACCGCTCGCGCGACGGCCACGGGTTCACCGTGGCGGTGCCGAGGGTGACCGTGTCGCGGAGCAGGGGCAGGACCGCATTGAACCGGTCGGAACCGGCCGGCACCACGATGGCGCGGCCGACGAAGCCGACGGTGCTGATGCGGAGCGTGTCACCGGCGAGGGCGGGCAGGCTGAAGAAACCGTTGAAGTCCGTGGTGGTGCCGCGTTGGTCCCGCGTCCGGAAAACCGTGGCGTAGGGGAGGGGGGAGAGCGAATCACCGGTGACCACCATGCCAGAGACTTGGACCACGGGGGGAGGATCCGTTTGGGCCGTGGCGCCCGCCGCGGCACCCCCGAAAACCGCAACTGCAAACAGGAACGACCGCAGATTCACCATGCTCCGAAGGTACGCCGGCTCACGCGACGGCAGTTTTGAATTCCGACGTGAAGTGGAACGTCAGCTCCGGGTAGTTTCGTATCTCCATGTCGAGCAAGAATTTCGACGGTGCGAGGAACACGTCGTTGCCGTCCTTGTCCCGGACCATGTCCTGGCCCTTGATGCGTTTGAACTCGGTGAGCTTCGTGGCGTCGTCGGACACAATCCAGCAGGCCTTATAGTAATTCTTGGGTTGGAACTCGCAGCGCGCGCCGTACTCGTGCTCGAGCCGGTACTGGATGACTTCGAACTGGAGCTCGCCCACCGTGCCCACGATTTTCCGGTTGCCCACTTCACGGATGAAGAGCTGCGCGACGCCTTCGTCGGTGAGCTGCTGGATGCCCTTCTCGAGCTGCTTGCTCTTCATCGGGTCCTTGTTCACAAGTTCCTTGAATATCTCAGGGCTAAAACTCGGAATACCACGGAATTGAAGCTCTTCACCTTCCGTAATGGTATCGCCGATTTTGAAGGAGCCCGTGTCGTACAAACCCACCACGTCGCCGGGGTACGCTTCGTCGATGACGCTCTTGTCTTGGGCGAGGAAGGTCGCCGGATTTGCAAACTTCAGGTCCTTGTCGAGCCGGACATGGTGGTAGAACGTGTTGCGCCGGAAGGTCCCGCTGCACACCCGCAAAAAGGCGATGCGGTCGCGGTGCCGCGGATCGATGTTTGCGTGAATTTTAAAAATAAAACCCGTGAAGGCCGCCTCTTCGGGGGCCACGTCGCGCCGGTCGGTGGGCCGGGGCCGCGGGTCCGGAGCGATGGCGATGAACGTGTCGAGGAGCTCTTGGATGCCGAAGTTGTTCACCGCGCTCCCGAAGAACACCGGAGCGATGGCCCCTTCGAGGTAGGGCGCGGCATCCCAAACAGGATACACGCCGTCGATGAGCGACACGTCTTCGCGCAGCTGCGCCGCATGCTTGTCGCCCACCAAGGCGTCGAGGGCGGGGTCGTGCAGGTCGTCGATGGCCACCACGTCCTTCGCAATGCGCGTCTTGTCCGGGTTGAACAGGCGCACGTTGTGGTCGTAGAGGTTGTACACGCCGCGGAAGGTGTGCCCTCCGCTGATGGGCCAACTCAGCGGCCGGACCTTGATCGCCAGCTTCGCCTCGAGCTCGTCGAGCAAGTCGAACGGATCCCGGCCTTCGAGGTCGAGCTTGTTGATGAAGATGATCACCGGCGTGTTGCGCATCCGGCAGACCTCCATGAGCCGTTCGGTTTGGGGCTCGACGCCCTTGACGCAGTCGATCACCAGAATGACGCTGTCTACCGCGGTGAGCGTGCGGTAGGTATCCTCGGCAAAGTCCTTGTGGCCCGGGGTGTCGAGCAGGTTGACCAAACGGTCTTTGTAATGAAACGCCATCACCGACGTAGCGACCGAGATCCCGCGCTGCCGCTCGATTTCCATGAAGTCCGACGCGGCGGTCTTCGTGATCTTGTTGCTCTTGACGGCTCCTGCGGTTTGGATCGCGCCGCCGAAGAGCAAGAACTTCTCGGTCAGCGTGGTCTTGCCGGCGTCCGGGTGGCTGATGATGGCGAACGTGCGCCGGCGGGAAATTTCGTCGTGGAGCGTGGCCATGGGCCTGCAAAGGTAGGTCAGCGGCCCGCGGCAGCCGCTTCTGCGCACAGCGCCTCCCACCGGTCCACCACCCCGCCCCGTGCATTCTGTGCCACGGCCTCGCCCCGCCGCTCCTGCGGCCGCGCCACTTCCACCGCCCGCGCCAGCGCCTCGGCATCGTCCGGCGGCACCAACAGCCCCCACCGCCCGTACCCCAGCACCTCGGGCGTCCCGCCCGCCTCGGTTCCTACCACGGCCAGCCCACACGCGAGCGCCTCGAGCGTCACCATGCCGATGCTCTCCGACGCGCTGCACAGCGCAAAGACGTCCAGCGCCGCGTACGCCGGTCGCACATCCCGCATCCCCGGCCGGAAGTGCACGCGGTGCGCGACGCCCAGTGCCTCGGCCCGCGGCCCAAGGCCCGCCGCGTAGCCGCCGTCGGCGTTGACCGTCGCGTCCCCGAGGATGAGCGCGTGCGTGGATTCGGGCAGGTGCGCGAGCGCTTCGATGAGCACGTGCTGTCCTTTGAGCGGATCGAGGCGGCCGAAGCAGCCCACGAGCCGAACCTCCGTCGGCAGGTTCAGCGCGGCCCGGGCCTCTTGCAGGTCCGGCAGCGGCCCGTACCACGCGTCCTCGAGGCCGAGTGGGATGACGCGGACGCGCTGCGGATCGAGCGGCGTGTTGCGCAGGACCTCCTCCCGCAGGTGTTCGAGTGGAGCGACCCAGCGGGTGACGCGGCCGTAACGCACGCGGTGCCAAGGCAGCTTGCGCGGCCGGGGCAGTTGCATGCCCTGCTGGAAGATGCACGCGATTCCGGCCTTCCTGGCGGCCCGGCCCGCCAGGGCCAAATCCCGCGGATCCCGCACCCACAGCACCTCCATCCCCGCGAGCTGCGGCGCCACCTCCCGCACCACGGGACCCGGGAAATACCGCCGCTGCCGCCGCATCGGACGCACCGCCTCCGCGCCGAGTTCGGCCTCCGCCGCTTCCGCCGTCGGGCTCCCGGGCACGCAGAACACGGCCACCGCATGGCCCCGCTCGCGCATCCAGCGGGCGTGCCGGAGGAGGTTTTGTTCCAGCCCGCCGTAGCCGGTCGAACTGGTCAAAAACGCCAACTTCATGCGCGCCGGTCCGGGCGTACGGTCAGCTCGCTGTAGACGGCCCGGCCCTTCGAGCCGACGGCAAGGAGGATGGCTTCGGCGATGACTTGCGGGTCCAGGCCGGCTTCGAATTGGCCGCGGTAGTTCTCCCGCAGCTCGGCGTTTTGCGTGGCATCGATGAAGGGGGTGTGCACCGCCCCTGGATTTACGGTGGTCACGGCAATCCGCCCGCCACACTCGATCCGCAGCGCCTCGGAAATCGCCAGCACCGCGTGCTTCGTGGCGCAGTACACCCCGCTGTTTGCAAAGACGTTGCGGGCCGCCACCGATCCGATGTTCACAAGGGTTCCGCCGCTTTCGAGCAGGTGCGGCAACACCGCGTGCACCACGTTGAGCACCCCCACCACGTTCACCTCGACCATCTGCGTCCACTCGGTGAGCGGCGCGGACTCGAGCGGGTTGAACATCCCGACGCCGGCATTTGGCACTGCGGCATCGAGCCCGCCCCATTCGGCCGCTGCCGCCGCCACGGCCTCCTGCACCGCCGCCGCGTCGCGCACGTCGCCGAGCGTGTAGCCCGCCGCGCCGGGAAACCGCTCCACGAGCGCTGCCAACTGCCCGGCACTGCGCGCCATGCCCCACACCCGATGCCCTTGCTTCAGGGCCAGTTCTGCCGTCGCCGCTCCGATCCCGGACGATGCGCCGGTCAGGAAAATCCGCTGTGAATCCATGGCCCGAAGGTACTCACACCCCGGTGAGCCGGTAGCGGGTGTTGCGGCCACTTTCCGCGCGGGTGAGGGCTCCGCTTGCCGCCAGCTCTGCCAAATCCCGCGTCGCCGTGGCCTTCGAAGTTCCTGCGATGCGCATGTATTTCGCTGCCGTCATCCCCCCTTCGAACCCCTCGGGACCTGCTGCGAACATCCGGGCGATCACTTTCGCGGCACGCGGAGAAAGCTGGCCTCCGAAGTGTGCGTACCACTTGGATTTGGCCACGCTAAAGCCTACCCATGCGCACCTTCGCTCAATGGCTTCGAGCACGCACGGTACAAAAAAATTGCACCATTCCTGCACGTCGTTGTCGAGCGATGCCCGGTGGAGCGCCGCATAGTAGGCCTTCCGCTTGCGCTCAAGCACGGCGGAAAGTCCCAGCAGCATCGGCATCCCGGAAGCTTCGGAGAGCACTTTCTCCGCGAGCGCTCTGCCGATGCGGCCGTTTCCGTCCTCGAAGGGGTGGATGCTCTCGAAGTACAGGTGGGCAAGGGCCGCGCGCACCGGGGGGTGATCGATGGCTTCCGGACCGCCCGGTCGGGTGGCGTTGAACCAAATCAGGAACCGCGCCATTTCCTCAGGCACCCGCTGCGAAGGCGGCGCCTCGAAGTGCACCACTTCGTGTCCCATCGGGCCCGACACGATGCGCATCGGATCGGGATGGGTCCGCCACCGCCCGACGGCGATGCCCGCTTCCGACCCGAGCAATGCCGCGTGCCAGGCGAACAGCAGCGCTTCGGTCAGCGGCTCTTGTGTCGTATCGCGCACCTGCACAACGACCTCGGCGATGCCGCGGGCGCGGGCGTCGCGGACGGGAATGGCGCCGGGGTCCCAGCCGAGCTGTTGGCGCACGGAAGCCACGATGTCGTCGGGGGCCAGCAGCTCGCCTTCGATGGCGGACGTTTTCAAGGCCTCAAGCACCAGCGCCCGCAGCGCCGCTTCCCGCTGTTCCCCGTCGGGCAGGGCTTCGCGCAGCCCTTGCAGCCGGCCTTCAAAACGGGCATACGCTACCCGGGCTCCGTCAAACGCCGCGAGATCGTAGCGAAAGTGGGGCCAATCCGGGAGTTGCCAATTGAAGCGCATGCGCCGAAGGAATGGATTAATCGGCTCAAAAATACGCAAAAATTGAGCCGAATACGCGCCGGATTCGGCTCAGCGCTCGGGCGCCACGACGAGCCGGGTCGGTGCCGGGAGGCCGGGGGCACTGACGAGGTACAGGCCGGGAGCGAGGTCGGGGACCGTGCCGTCGGCCGAAGTCGCGGCGGTGGCGCCGTCGGGGCGGGCGAAGTGCAGGAGGCCCGCGGCGGGGGAGGAGCCGAGGAGGAGGGGGGTGCCGGGGCGGGCCGGGTTGGGGTTGAGGGCCGGGCGGGCCGCGGTCGGGTGGGGTGATACCGAGGGGACGGCGGAGGCGGCGCAGCCGGCGAGGTCGGCCGCGAGCGCCGCAAATACCGCTTCTTCCACGGCGTACCACGCCGTCGATCCCAGCGGGTAGCCGGACCACGCGCCGTTCGTCAGGAAGGCGAACCGCCAGCCGGAGGCGGGTTCGAGGTAGGCGTCGCTGATGAGGCCGTACGCTTCGCCGGGGTGCCCGACGAGCGGGCCGAAGCCGCTGAAAAGGGCGTCGTCCGGGCCCGTATTCGCGCGGTGGATGCCGAGGCCCCAGCTCGAGAAGAGGCCGTAGTAGTCGTTGCCGTTCGCGCCGTTTGCGGACCAAACTTCAGCACGGAGCGCCTCCGCGGTGGCCGGCGCGACGAGGCCGCCGCCGTCCGCCAGCACGTCAAACAGCCGCACCAGGTCCACGGCCGAGGCCCGCAAGCCGCCTTGGGGCGCGAAGAAGAGTCCGTTCGTGCCCGGCGTGTAGCCGGAAAGGTCCGGAGCGGGCGGGTAGGTGCCGAGGTAGTGGTCGGTTTGGGCCACCCACCCCCCCTGATTCCGGTACAGCACGGCCACATCGTCGATGTCCGGCAGCAGCTGCACGTTGAAGCTGCACGTCAGCCCCGAAGGCGCAAAGACCCGCTCCTGCATGAGCTGGTCAAACCGCTCGCCCGCAGCCGCTTCCATCACCGTGGCCAGCACCCCGAAGTTCACATTCGCGTACTGGAACCACGCTCCCGGCGCCGGCGCGCCCCACATGTCCGCCGTATATGCCGATCCGCTCGGCAGCACCAGCTCTGCGATGCTCGGCACCGCCGGCGCTCCGGCATACGTCGCCGTCAGAAAGGGGCTGTACCCGCTGCCGTCCCGCAGCCCGGCCCGGTGGCTCAGCAGCAACCGCGGCGTGATCACCACCTCGGGATGGCCCGGGTGCCGCAGGGCATAGCCGAGGTAGCCCGACACGTCTTCGTCCCACCCTAGCAGCCCTTCTTCCACGAGCACCGCGCACCCCAACGCCGTCACCGCCTTGCTCACCGACGCCACCCGGTACCGCGTCGCATCGTTCACCGGCAGCTCCCGTCCGAGGTCCCGCCACCCCATGTGGTACGTCGCCACCGGCCCGCCCGGGCACTGCGCTGCGACACTCATCCCCATCAGCCCGTGTTCCGCCGCGGCTGCGTCGAGGGCCGCGGTGTTGATTTGGCCGAAGGCCCCCCCACCCACCCCCATTCCCACCCCCACCGTAACAAGCAATCCAATTCGTTGCATGCCTGCAAGATATGTCGCGGTACCTTCTGCTCCATGATGAAATGGTGCGTGGCACTTGGGGCCGTGGCTTCTGCAGCCAGCCTGCTGGCCCAAACTTCCAGCGCGCCCTGCGGCCCCGGCGCCTCCATCGTCTACCACGGCTCCACCTACGCCCTCGTCGACCTCGGCACCCGCTGCGGCTTCGCCTCCGACCTCGCCACGCAATTCTACCGCAACGGCGAACCGATTG
>CAZMNI010000086.1:4426-8718 GCA_964567615.1 uncultured Chryseobacterium sp. | reverse complement strand
TGGCCACCGCACCACCGACCTCGCGATCGACGAAGAGCCCCGATCCGACCACCGGAGAGTCGCCGACCCGGCCGTGCATCTTGAACGCGAGTCCACTGGTCGTGCACCCACCGGCCATGCGGCCTTCCGCGTCCAGTGCCAAAAGTCCGATGGTGTCGTGGTTTTCAATGTTGATGACGGGCTTGTAATCCGACGTCTTTCGCCATTCTTCCCACGCTTTTCGCGAGGATGGTGTAAGCAGGTCCACCACTGGCATGCCGCATTCCCGAGCAAATCGCTCTGCCCCAGCGCCGGCCAGGATGACGTGGGGCGTGTCCTCCATGACCCTGCGCGCCAGAGAGAGGGGATGCAGCACCCCTTGCACGAAGCACACGGATCCGGCCCGTCCCAGGTGGTCCATGACACATGCATCGAGGGTGACGTTCCCGTCGCGGTCCGGCATGCCACCGATCCCGACGCTCGTGCCGGTGGGATCAGCTTCCACGATGCGCGCACCTGCTTCGATCATGTCGAGGGCGCTTCCTCCGTGGGCAAGCGCCTCGAAGCCAGCGGCATTCGCCGCCAAACCGTGGTTCCAGGTGCTTACCATGGTCGGAGTGGCCTGCGAAGTGCGCCGGTTGCGCGAACGTCGAGCCGGTGTCGCTTCCACGCGGGACCATAAAGCTCCCAGCCCCAATGCTCCAGCAGCTGCACCGAGGTTTCGGAGAAACGTTCTACGGGGGGTGTTCATGTGTCCGAAGATCGGCGCACACGGTAGAATTTCAACAGCAACCAAGGCAAGAGCAACAGATCGCACGCCACGGCAAGTGCCAGCGAACCGGCAAGTGCTGCTCCTAAAAAGACGGTTCCTGCGAAGTCACTCAAGGTCAGAACGCTGAAACCGGCGCACAAGATGACACTCGTTAAAATGATGGCCTTGCCTGTGGATCGGTGTGTGGCCCGCAGTGCTGCAGGCAATGCCAATCCTTTGGACAATTCAATCCTCAACCTGCTGAGGAAGTGAATGGTGTCGTCTACTGCAATCCCGAAGGCAATGCAGAAAACGATGCCTGTGCTCACCTTGAGGTCTATTCCTGCCCAGCCCATGTAACCTCCGATCGCTGCAATCGGCAGTGCATTCACAGCAATGGAAATGGCCACCACACGCAAGCTCCGGAACATCAAACCGGCAATCAAGGCAATGGCCAGCACAGAAACGGCCATTCCCCAGGTCAGGTTTTCTGTCAGGTCTGCATTGTTGCGATCAATTAACCGGGCAGTTCCCGTGGGATGCAAGCGCAGGGAAGAGTTCGGAAAGGCCGTCCGGTGCCACGCCAGGAGCTCCTCTTCGCGCGAAATGTGCTCGAGTGCCCCGTCGTCTCCTGTTCGGCCCGCGATCCGAATGAGACCGGCATCGGCGTTTGCGAACCGGGCCATGGCCACCTTTCCCCCGCCGCGGTTGACCGAAGCAGCAAGCCGGCTGAGCTCTTCATCCGAAGCGGGCAAGCGCTGAGCCTGCGGTGCATCGCCGTTCCGCCAGCGGTTTGCCAACGCGAGGATACGGGACGGGGCGATGACTGCACCGGCACCCAGTTGCTCGGTCTTCGCAGCTATGGCTTCGGTCTCACGAAGCACGGCTGGATGAAATACGCCGAGATGCGGCGGGACTTCTACCGCCAACTCAAACGGCCGAACACCTGCAAAGTGCGCTTCGAACCACGCAAACTCTTTCCGCAGGGGGTCGTCGTCCGTGAGGTCTTCCAGCAGCCGGTTGTCAATCCGTACGCGTTGGATGCCAGTCAGAGAGAACAAGGCCAACGCAATGGCGACCCAAGAAATGACTTTGCCGTTCGCCCACGTCCACCTGAGCAACCGTGCAAGTCCTTCCTGCCAGGGGCCATCACTTCCGCGCTGCGCACGTGGCGCAGGAGGTGCAAGCACCAACAAGGCCGGAAGGACGGTGAATGCGCAGATGTATGCCACTCCTACGCCTACAGCAGTGAATACTCCGAAGTGCTTGACGGGTGCAATCGATGCCGTCACGAGTGTGAGAAATCCCACGGCAGTTGTGAGCGAAGTCAGGAAAGTGGCCAGCCCTACTTCTTTGTAGGTCGAAATCAAGGCCTCATACGGGCTCGCGCCTGCAATCCGTTCGTCGTTGAAGCGGGCCAGAATGTGTACCACATCGCTTACGCCGACCACAAAGAGGATGGTCGGCATCACAACAGTCATCACGTCGATGGTTCCTCCGCTGAGCGCCAAAATCCCCAAGGTCCACACCACGCTGAGCAACACAATTCCGAGAGGGGCAAGAATTCCGACCCACGAGCGGAATGACAACCACAACACGACCACCAGCAGCAGCAGGCCCACCGAAGTGAACAGAACGAGTTCCCATTGCAGCCGATCGATGTAGTATCGTTGTGCCAGTGCACGGCCGGTGGCATGCAATCCTGCGAACTCCGGTCGCTGCCCCAGCGCCTCCACCGCAACGGCCAAACTGTCACAACCCGCTTTGTGCAACTCCGGGGCATGCTGAAGCACGACGGCGCACGCCGTGGCATCCGTGGAAATGAGGTTGCCCAAGATGTCGGGCCGCTGCGCAATCCGGGCACTGTCAGCTGCGAGCGCCTCTGGACCTTCTTCGTAACGCAGCAGCGGCCGTCGGAACACCGCTCCACCGAACATCAGCGGCTCCGCAAACCGCGTCGGGCTGGTCACCTCGATGGCGTACGGCAGGGAATCACAGGCGGCAGTCAGCGCCTCCACATTCCGCAAAAAAACCGGATCGTATACCCCCGCTGGGGCAGGAAGAGCGAACAGAACAAAGTCGTTGTCCGAGGCGAAGTGGGAACGGAAATCCCGGTAATACGTCGTTTCGGGGTCCTCTGCGGGAAAAAACTGCTCGAAGTTGTAGTCGACGACCAAGCCGGAAGCAACGTACCCTAACACGCCGGTCAGACAGGCGGTGGCCGCCAACACTGTGCGGGCCGCTCTCCGCGCGGTACGAGGCATTTCCTGCATGCCCGTGCAACACTTGTGCGGGCACGAGGTTCACCGAACCGTTTGAAAACAAACGCCCCACCGGTAGGGCGGGGCGTTGCAATAGCCGGTTCGAGACGTTACTTCACTTCCTCGAAGTCCACGTCCGTCACTTCCGCGTCGGCCGTTTCGCGCGCGCTGCCACCGGAGTTCTCACCGCCTTGCTGCTGCGCTGCATACATCTCTGCGCTTGCGGCCTGGAATGCAGCGTTGAGCGCTTCGATTCCGCGGGTGCACCCGTCCACGTCTGCAGCAGCGTGGGCCGCTTTGAGGTCCGTGAGTGCTGCATCGATCGGGCCGCGCTTGTCTGCAGGGATTTTGTCACCAAACTCCTTGAGCTGCTTTTCCGTCGAGAAGACGAGGGCATCCGCTTGGTTCAGCGTGTCTACTTTCTCGCGGGCTTGACGGTCGGTCTCCGCATTCGCTTCGGCCTCGCGCTTCATGCGTTCGATGTCTTCCGAGCTCAGGCCGCTCGAGGCTTCGATGCGAATTTTCTGTTCCTTGCCGGTGGCTTTGTCTTTTGCGCTGACGTGGATGATGCCGTTCGCGTCGATGTCGAAGGTGACTTCGATTTGGGGCACTCCGCGCGGGGCAGAAGGGATGTCCGAGAGCTGGAACTTGCCGATGGTCCGGTTGTCGCGTGCCATCGACCGTTCCCCTTGCAGGACGTGGATTTCCACGCTGGGCTGGTTGTCGCTGGCCGTTGAGAACACCTCTGATTTCTTCGTCGGGATGGTGGTGTTTGCTTCGATGAGTTTCGTCATCACGCCGCCCATGGTCTCAATGCCCAGCGACAGCGGGGTCACATCCAGGAGCAACACGTCCTTGACATCTCCGGTGAGGACACCGCCCTGGATGGCGGCACCGACGGCGACCACCTCGTCCGGGTTGACCCCTTTCGAGGGCTCTTTGCCGAAGTAGGTGCGCACCGCTTCTTGTACGGCCGGGATGCGGGTGGAACCGCCGACGAGGATGATTTCGTCGATGTCGGATTTGTCGAGACCCGCTGCCTTCAAGGCCGAAGCACACGGCTCAATGGTCCGCTTGACGAGGGCATCCGCGAGCTGCTCGAATTTGGCGCGTGAAAGGCTACGCACGAGGTGCTTCGGAATCCCATCCACCGGCATGATGTAGGGAAGATTGATTTCCGAGCTCGTCGTGGAGGACAGTTCAATCTTCGCCTTTTCTGCGGCGTCCTTGAGGCGCTGCAGGGCCATCGGGTCTTTCGACAAGTCCAGTCCGCCGTTTTCGTCCTTGAATTCCTGGACGAG
>CAZMNI010000086.1:0-4416 GCA_964567615.1 uncultured Chryseobacterium sp. | reverse complement strand
AAGGAGCGTCAGCGCCAGCAGGAACACATCGAAGTCATCGCCTCCGAGGTGGGTGTCGCCGTCGGTAGAAAGCACTTCGAACACGCCGTCGCCGAGTTCGAGCACGCTGACGTCGTGGGTACCACCGCCGAGGTCGAAGACGGCGATTTTTTGATCCTTCTGCTTCTTGTCCAGTCCGTAAGCAAGCGCTGCAGCCGTGGGTTCGTTGATGATCCGGCGCACCGTCAAGCCCGCAATTTCTCCCGCTTCCTTCGTGGCCTGGCGCTGTGCATCGTTGAAGTACGCTGGCACGGTGATGACGGCTTCGGTCACCTCGTGGCCGAGGTAGTCCTCGGCAGTTTTCTTCATTTTCTGAAGCACCATTGCGCTGATTTCCTGCGGGGTATACAGCCGCTCGTCGATTTTCACGCGGGGTGTGCGGTTCTCACCTTCGACCACTTCGTACGGCACCCGACGGACCTCTTCCTTCACATCTGCGAAGGAGGTACCCATGAACCGCTTGATGGAATACACCGTCTTGCGGGGGTTCGTAATGGCTTGACGCTTAGCGGGTTCGCCTACTTTCCGTTCGCCACCGTCCACAAAGGCGATGATCGACGGCGTGGTGCGGCGCCCTTCCGCGTTCGTGATGACAACCGGTTCGTTGCCTTCCATGACCGCGACACAGCTGTTTGTGGTGCCGAGGTCGATTCCGATGATTTTGCTCATGGTGTAATTCGTTTGGCGGGTGTTCGGCAAGGGCCGTGCCGCAGGCCCGCCCCTGCCAAATCTGTCACGCACCCGCCCCGTCAGCACCTCCCGAACTGCCACCTTGTCCGAGAATCTGCCGCGCATGCCACATCCTGCTCCCGTACCAACTGAACGCCTCGCCATCGACACAGACAGCCCGCAGCCCCGCCCGTCCCACCTCCGCCACCTCCCGCGCCCCGAAGGGATAGGGCTCGCTGGGCAAGAACACCACGTCGGGCCGTTCTGTCCAACCCTCGATGGGCCGCTCTGGATAGCGCAGCTCCTGTCCGAACACGTTTTCGAAGCCCCACCACCTCAGCACATCGTGGATGTACGTATCCCCACCCGCCACCATCCACGGCCGTGCCCACACGCCGTACGCCACCCGTGCTCGTACCGGCTTCGGCTCTCCCCAGGCCTCCCGAATCCGGTCCACCCACTCCCGTCCCGCGGCACCGCATCCCGCCGCTTCGGCTACACGTTCCATTTCGGACCACGCCGTGCGTACATCGGAAATGTCCGTTACAAGGACGGGCAGGGTAGCGGCAAGGTCTTCGATTTGGCCTCGCACGTTTTCCTCGCGGTTTGCCACGACGAGGTCCGGCTTCAAGCTGCGGATCCGGTCAAGGTGTAGCTGCTTGGTGCCGCCCACGCGCGGAATGTCGACCACCTGCACGGCGGGATGCACGCAGAACTTCGTCCGGCCGACCACCTCAGCACCCACATCCACGAGCCATTCCGTTAAACTCGGCACACAACTGACGACGCGCATGGGGCGAATTTAGGTCCTGCCTACCTTCACGGCATGCGCCTGCTGCTTGCTGCACTTGCCTGGGGAAGCACGGTTTTTGCCGCGGCCCAAACCCCGCGCATCGGAGTAGTTCTCAGCGGTGGCGGGGCAAAGGGCGCAGCCCACGTCGGGTTCCTGCGCGCACTCGAAGAAGCCGGCATCCGTGTCGACTGCATCGCCGGGACCAGCGTCGGGGCCCTCGTAGGCGGGTACTACGCTGCCGGGTGGTCGCCGGCAGAGATGGATTCGTTGATCCGCAGTCCCGAATTCGCGCGGCGCGCTTCCGGAGACCTCGGTCCTTCCTCGTCTTTTTTCGCACCCCCCGCGGACCCTTCCGTGGTGGCCTTGCGCTTGACGGAAGAAGGAGGTCCGGAAGCGCAGTTGATCCGCAGCTTTCCCACCGACTGGGGACTCGTGCATGAACTGTCCCCGGCAAACGCGGTAGCAGAGGGCGACTTCGACCGGTTGTTCGTGCCTTTTCGCTGCGTCGCTGCAGATGTGCTTGAAAAGCGGGACACGGTTTTTTCGCGGGGCGACTTGGCCGAGGCGGTTCGCGCTTCGATGACGTACCCGTTTTACCTCGAGCCCATCGTGGTGGATGGCCACCCCCTGTTCGACGGCGGCTTGTACAACAACTTCCCGAGTGACGTGCTGTACCGGGAGTTCCTGCCGGACATCATCCTGGGTTGCAACGTTTCGGACAACAGTCCACTGTCCGATGCAGGTGCGGCTTCCGTGGCCCTCGAATTGCTTGTTACGCGGCCGTCGAACTTCAGTGCGGTGTGCGACGCGATGTACATTCTGCGGCCACCGTTGCGTTGGAGCACGTTCGATTTCGACGATGTCGGTGCCATTGCCGACGTAGGGTACGCAGCGGCGACTGCGGGGATGGATTCCATCGTCGTGCTGATTTCGGCTGTGGCAGGGTCTTCGTGGGAGCCGGATTTCAGCGCGGCAGAGCGGCGGAAAGCGTTCCGGGCGCGACAACCGGCGTTTCGCATCGGCTCTTTCGAGGTAACCGGTTTGGATGCGCGGGCACAACGGTATGCTGAATCGATGCTCCGATCGGGCGAAGAAGCGGAGGAATCGCTGTTCCGGTTGGCCGGAGATCCGCATTTGGCATCGGTCCGGCCAGCAGCCCGTTGGAACCCGAGCACGGGCCTGTTCGATGTGCTCGTGCATGCCCGACCCGAGCGCCCCTTCCGATTGGCTGTAGGCGGGAACGTCAGTTCTTCGCCGGTGAGCATGGGATATGTGGGCGCTTCGTACGGCAGGTTCAAACGGTTGCCCACGACCGTTCGGGCCTCAACGACGTTCGGCAGCTTGTACAGTGCATTCGATGCAGGCATTCGGTTCGACCTCCGCATCCCGCTGCCTCTGGCCATTGAACCCCATTTCACGCTGCATCGGTGGAACTATGTGCGCAGTTTTGCGACGTTTTACCAAGATGTGCGGCCGAGCTATTTGACCATGAACGAGCAGTCGGCTGGGGTACACGTAGCGATGCCGCTCGGTGCCCACGGGGCCTTTCGGTTGTCAGCGGCGGGTTTGCGCACGGTGGATGACCACTACGACAGCGGCGTGTTTTTCAATCCCGCAGACACCACCGACCGGACGCGGTTTGTCGGCGAAGCCTTCAGTTTAGGATGGAAACACAGCACCCTGCCCCACAAGGCGTGGAACCGGGAGGGACGTTCGCTGGAATGGACTGTGCAAACTTTTTCCGGAGAGGTCCGCAGCACGCATCGGTCGCTTTCCGGCGTAGCCCGAGGAGACACGGTGCGCGTGGATGCCGTGGCTTCGCGGTTTTTCGGTGCGTTCGAGCGGTACTGGATCACCGGGGGCAAGTCAGTTTCGTGGGGCGTGAAGGGCGCCTGGTGCTTCTCAGGAGAAACAGACAGGCCGACGGTCCGTGGCACGGAAGTGAATGCCAGGCCTTTCGAGCCGACGCCGGGTGTGCGGTCGCGGTTTTTAGAGGGGTACCGCGGGCGGAATTGGGTCGGATTCGGCACGGTGCTCGATGTGCGGATCTTCGAGGAGGTCCGCTTGCGGGGCGAGGCCCATGCATTTTACCGCTACGAAGAAGCGTGGTCGGGACCGCGGCCGGAATTGGGGTCCATGTATTCTGCTGCCGCGGTGACAGAATCCCCCTTCGGTCCCGCGGCGCTGGTGGTGGAGTGGTATGCCGGGGAGGCAGAGCCGTGGCTGGTGGAGTTTTCGCTCGGCTTCCGGCTGTTTTCCCCGTCGTGGAGGCGCTGATGTACTTTTGTGCGATGGAACACCTGAAGTTCGCGGTGGTCGGCATGGGCCACATCGGCAAGCGGCACGCAGAAATGATCCGCCGCCAGCCGGAGTGTTCGGTAGTGGCATGTGCGGATGCACGCCCGCGGGAGGCATGTGGAGTGGGAGAGGAGGTGCCTTTCTATGGTTCCATCGAGGAGTTGCTTGCTGCCCATCCGGGATTGGATGTGGTGAGCATTTGCACGCCCAACGGGCTGCACGCAGCCCAAGCAATTGCAGGCTTGCATGCCGGATGCCACGTGGTCATCGAGAAGCCCATGGCGCTGTCGCGGGGCGATGGCGAGGCGGTGCTGCATGCGGCACTCGAGGCGGGACGACAGGTGTTCTGTGTGATGCAAAACAGGTACTCCCCGCCTTCGGTTTGGCTCAAAGAGATCCTCGAAGCAAAGCTCCTGGGAAACGTTCGCATGGTGACCGTCGAGTGCTTTTGGAACCGCGACGACCGGTATTACGGGGCGTCTCCTTGGAAGGGCGACTTGGACCTCGATGGCGGAACGTTGTTCACGCAGTTCAGCCACTTCATCGACATCCTGTATTGGCTATTCGGCGATATCACGGACATCACATCGCGGTTCTATGACGTAGCACACGCACAC
>CAZMNI010000085.1:0-8750 GCA_964567615.1 uncultured Chryseobacterium sp. | reverse complement strand
GCACGCCTCGCCGTGTCCGAAGCGCTGGAATCTCCGCTGCTCAACGACTGCGACATCACCGGGGCTTCCTTCGTCCTCTTGAACATCACCTTCGGCAACGACGAAGTGCTGATGGACGAAATCATGGAAATCACCGACATCATCCAACACGCTGCTGGCCAGTCCGCTGAAGTGATTTGGGGGTACGGCATCGATCCGAACCTCGGTGATGCTCTGTGCGTGACGGTGATCGCCACCGGCTTCGACGGTGCAGACCTCGGTCCGTGGGACGGGCCCGCACCCGCAGCCGAACGCCGCCACCTCCTCAATGAAACCGCCGTGCCCGTTGCAGAATCGCCGCGTCCGGCGCCTGCCGCTTCTGCACCCGTCGCGGCAGCAGTGACGACGTGGAAACCGGTGTTGACCGCACCCGAAGAACCCTTCCTGATCACCCGGGAAGAACCGGTTGCGTTTGCAGAGGAGGAGGAAGAGGCGTCCGCTCCGGAATTTTCCAACTGGAACTTGACCTCCGTTTCGTTAGAGGAACTCGTGTTGCCTGCGGCGCCAATTCAACCTGCCACGGACACGGTGGTTTTCCATTTGGAAGAAGAAGCCACAGCAGAAGAACCTGTCGAAACCGAGATGACGCTGCGTGTGGAGGTCGCTGACACGTGGGAGGCTGAACTCGAGGAAATGCCGGTCGAGGCGGTGTATGCCCAAGCCGACCACACCCCCGAATCCCACCCCCATCCCCAAGCTCAACCTCAACCTCAATCTCAACCTCAATCTCAACCTCAAACTCAACCTCAACCCCTCTCCCAAACCCCGCCTGCACTCGCTTGGAAGCCGTGGGAGGGCCCACGCCCCAGCGCCGCACCTCCCGTTCGGTCGGAAGCTGTCGTGCCACCACCGCCACCCATTGCACGCACGGAGCCACCTGCGGAGAAAGATGATTTCTTGAGCCGCCAACTCGCGCGTGCACAGCGGTTGCAGATGTACACGCGCCGTTTCAAGTCACCCGGTGGGATTGCAGATTTGGAAAACGAGCCCGCATACAAGCGGCGCAACATCGTCCTCGACGATGTAACTCCTTCGACCACGACCTCTGTAAGCCGTTTTGCACTGAGCGAAGAAATCGACGAACACGGCGATCGACGCGTCGAGCTGCGCAGCGACAACCCGTTCCTCCACGACAACGTCGATTGACCATGGGGCTCGCCGCGCACATCTCGGACGAAATCAAGTTGGCCATGAAGGCCCAAGACAAGGGCCGTCTCGCGGCTTTGCGCGACATCAAATCGAAGCTGCTCATCGAGGCGACCAAGGAGGGCGCATCGGGTGAACCTGACGACCAGGTCGTGTTGGCAGTCCTCACGAAACTTCTGAAGCAACGCCAAGAATCCGCCGACCTGTACGCGGCTTCTGGGAGAACGGACTTGGAGAACGAAGAACGCCTGCAAGCAGAAGTCATCGCTTCGTTCCTGCCTGCGCCGCTTTCTGCAGAAGAAGTGCACGCCGCGGTGCTCAACATTGTAGCGGAACTCGGTGCCCATTCAATGGGCGACATGGGCCGTGTGATGGCCGAAGCCACCCGCCGATTCGCTGGAGCCGCCGATGGAAAGACGATCAGCGCGGCTGTTCGCGCCGTATTGAGTGCACAAAAAGACGCCTAACTTCAACCCAGTAGTCCCTGAACATCAATGAATTCAACGACGAAAATCACCCCTTCACCAGATGATGTTAATTTTCTCTAACGAGATTCTTGCATAATCGGAGGGAATGAATACCTTCGCCGCCGCAAACACGACGTAAAATCCTGTAAACCTCAGTTCAATGAACAAGTTCCCGTTCCTCTTCGCGGTTGCTTTCGCCGCTCTGGCGTTCACCGCATGCAACTCTGGCGAAACCGAAGCCACCGAGACCGCTGTTGACTCGACCGCAGTCGAAGAAGTGGTAGTCGAAGAGGCCTATGTTGACTCTACCGCCACCGACACTGCTGCCACCGACGCAGCGGACGCAACGGTTGCACACTAATTCGGACCCGATCAGTAAAATGCTGAACGTTCGTACGTTGGCAATTGCAGCTTCGGCTGCAATTGTTGTTTCTAGCTGTGGCTCGAATGAGTCGGCTGAAGCAGTTGTGGCCTCTGCGCCCGTAAATCACACCGTGGATGCTGCAGCTTCTACGTTGACTTGGACTGGTACCAAAGTCGGCGGTGCACACACCGGCACCATTTCCATCCTCGAAGGCTCCTTCGTGCTGTCTGGAGATACCGTGACCGGCGGAACCATCACCATCGACATGTTGACCATCAAGAACACCGATCTTGAGGCCGACACTGCCCAAATGAACAACTTGGTCCGGCACCTGAACTCACCCGACTTCTTCGGCGTGGATTCGTTCCCGACCGCCACGTTTGAGATTGTCAGCGCCATTCCGGATTCAACACTTGCTAACGGTGCAACCCACCGCGTCTCTGGCAACTTGACCATCAAGGGCAAGACGAACCCGGTTTCGTGTGATGCCACTGTAAGCGCCGCTGCCGGCACAGTGACCATCGACGGCGTGCTGACGGTGGACCGTTCTCTGTACGATGTCTCCTTCGGCCTCGTCGGTGAAATCCTCGTCGACGCGAACTTCGACCTCGCCTTCCACGTTGTGGGCACGGCTGAAGTCGCTGCAGAAGGCGATGCCACCGCAGCCGCGGATGGCGAAGCTGCACACTGAGCAAGCTGAACGCATGCAAAAGCCCCGGTGCTCGCGCACCGGGGCTTTTTCTTTCAACCTACTTTTGGTCCGTGCGGTGGACGAACCATTTCCCTCATCCGGCGGACAACCGCTATGAAGTGTTTGCGTTCCGTGAGGCGGCGCGTGCAGAGGACTTCAAACGGCGGTGCGATGAAGCACGCATTCCATACGAGACCGACGCGGAAGGAGAAGAGGTCCTTTTCGGAATCCACAAGGAATACCGGTCACAGGCCATTGAAATCAACCATTGGGTGTCCGCTGCCCACCGCAAACCGTTCATCCCCCACACCGGGCTGCGTATTGCCGTGCTCGCTATCACCTTAGCAGCCGTGCTTCTCGGACTCGCCGGTGCCCTGATCAGCGCGTCTGCCCAATCCACCCATGTGCTCGAATGGGGCGTAAGCGGATTCGCCCCAGCGCCTTGGGCGGGAGTAGAACCCATCGCCGCAGAAGGCGAATTGCTGGCCTGCACATGGGAACCGGCCTGGGGCAGCGGCATCAGCGCCCGCATTACCACTCCCTTTCGCGGTGCATGGTCCTGGTCGACAGGCATCCAATGGGCACGGCTGCGTGGAAGCTACACCTTGCAACATGCTTCAGGACTCGACGGTACCCTGCTGTTGCGCACGGTGCGTTACCGCATTCCCGTGCTGGCAGGAACCCGTGTGCCGTTGACGCAGCGGGCCACTGTACATGCGATGTTCGGACCCGTGCTGGACTTCATGCCCAGCGATGCTGGTACGGGCGGCGACGCACAGCTGGACACCGTGTACCACAGTTACACGGCGCGGGAAAGTCGAGTGCGGAGCTGGAGCGTACCGCTGTGCGCAGAAGTGGGCATGGTATGGCAAAACGGGGACGACCGCCCAGGCGTGTACGTGGGCGCATTTTTCAGCCAAGAGGTTGCGCGGAATCGCTGGGGCGAAGCGGCTTGGGCTGCAGGAAGTGCGCCGGTGGAGTCGGTAAGGTTTTGGAGTGTACTTGCTTCGGCCGGAATCGACCTGCGCATCGTCCTTCCGTGAAGGTCAACCTTCGAACCACGTAGCCACATATTCCAGCGGCCGCCGGTGCACGGCTTGTGGCCAATCGGTTTCGGGGTAGCCGACGTAGAACAGGCCTACCACGTGGGCATCTTCCGGCAAGCCAGCGAAGGACCGTACCTCTGGAAGGTCCATGAAACCCGGCGTGGACCAAAATCCACCTACACCGTACGCCGTGAGTGTGAGGTGCATGTTTTGGACCGCGCACGCGGTCGCAAGCAAATCGTCTTGCAGTGAAATCCGTCCGGCTGGATCCGGCACCGTCGCCACGACCACGAGCGCCTGCAACCGCGCGCCCCGCTCCTCGAGCTGGGCCACCTTGCGCGGCGACGCCGCTTCGCCCGCATGCTGTGCATACCACTGCGCGAGCTTCGGCCCCACCTCCCTCGCTCCCTTCCCCACAAACACCCCAAAACGCCACGGCTGCGTCATGCCATGGCTTGGAGCCCATGTGGCATTCGTCAAGGCGAGTTCTAAGATCTCGCGGTGCACCGGACGGGTGGACATCTTCTCAGGCTGCACACTGCGGCGGTCCCGCAGCAAGCACGTCGTGTCGGACAGGATGTGGCGCATGCCGCGAAGGTACTGCGCGCAGTCAGGGTCCGCAGGACTGCGAGAACACTTCGAGAAAGAGCAACAAATCGGCTATCGTGATGGTCCCATCACCGCTCAAATCAGCTTGGCACTCTTGGGTCAATACGATTCCCTCGCACTGTCCGATTGCTGGATTCCAAATCGTCCCGGGTCCGCACGCATTGGGTCCAGAGCAACAAGAGAAATCGCAAGACCCGTCATCCACGTTTGCAACTGGACTGAAATTACAAGCCATTGAATACACACAGCCGGGACAGAACTCCCCCTCAGGGCATGAGGATGCACTCACTGCTTCCCCTTCGACAAGGGTTAGAAATTGATTCGCAGGTACCGCATAGTACCACTCCTCTAATCCCAATGGCCAAACGATTTGAATCGAATCTACCTGAGTTGCATCGCCCAATCCGAAATGGAGCCAACGGCTGTTTTGGCCCAGGTAATTTTCCCCTGCAGTACTCATGCGGTAAATCACCTCACCGTTCACATACACCCGCACCTTCGTGCCTACTCCGTCCCGATTGCTCAGCGTTCCCTGCGGGAGTATCCGCAAAAAGTGACCCGGTGCTGGAACACCCATGCGCACTTGGGCATTTGCTGAAACCCTGTGCGAGATGAAATCCAACGTGCCATCGCGGTTGATGTCCGTCGGCGCAGCAGCAAATGAAAGGTTGTTCACTGAGCCCAACACCTCCTCTGTTGCAAGCTCAAATGACCCACCGGTATTCTTGAAGAACCAATCTGGCCGATAAAACCACGAATACACTTCCGGATGTTCAGTTGCAATGGTGAAACCCGTCGTGACATGCAAATCATCCCATCCATCGTTGTCGTAATCCATCCAATTCGCTGCCCAACACCAATCGTTCATCACCACCGAATCCGTTCCCTGCGCAGCCACATACGGGCTGAAAACGCCTACACCATCGTTCACCAACAGCCTGTTTCCTTCAGGACCGCCCGTGACGTACACGTCCATGTCGTTGTCCCGATCAAAATCAGTAATTGAAGTTGACATCGCATTCAACATGACGTCTAAACCGACCTCAGCCGCACGTTCGACAAAGGTGCCATCCTGCATGTTTTCGTAGAAGAGGTTAGCGAACATTAGCCGGTCTCGTATAACGTGTATGTCCGGCCATCCGTCTTCATTGAAATCTACCCACTGACCCTGAAAACACTGTGTGATTTGGCCCACAAGCCCTGCCTCTTCCGTCACCTCTTCAAATAGGCCGTTGCCAAGATTTCGGTACAATTCGTTCTTCGGCTCCTCTATAGCTGGGTTGTGGACATAGTTTGCTATGAACAAATCGAGAAAGCCGTCCCGATCGTAGTCTGCCGCAGCCAATCCATAGGATCGAGATGGCCCCATGTCCAAACCGCTCGTCAAGGAAATGTCCGTGAACAACCCGCCCCCCTCGTTTCTCCAGTAACGATTCGCACTGAGCCGATTTGCTATAATCAGGTCCTGATCACCGTCGTTGTCAAAATCCGCCCAAAGCACACCTTTTCCCTCTGACGTCCCATTCGACACCAACAAAGCCTCTTGCTGAAATCCCGTTCCCGTGCCGCGATAAAAGAATAGACTTCCCCCATGGTGCAGAAACGTGGCATCGTCCCAGCCATCGCCATCGTAATCTGCAACACTCATCCCCGCGCCCAAATACCCACTGGTATGGTCTGTACCTAAAGGATACACTTGTGATGCCTCTTGCAACTGAGCGTGTGCCGCCGTGCAACAACACATCACGAACCAAAACCGAATACAATGAGATAAAGCCATGCGAAATCATGTTTGAAATCCACGATTCCCTGCAGGCATCTGAAATATAACCCATTGTGATGAAAAGAAAAAGCCCGGCACCGAAGTGCCGGGCTTTAGACCCTTAAAAAAGGGCTGGACTCTTATTGGCAGATTGAACCGAATGCACCCAAGAACAAGAGCAAGTCCGCGGTGGTCACGGAACCGTCCTCATTGATGTCAGCCGGGCATGGGTTCGAGAGGTCGAACTGACATGAACCGTCATCCGCCGAAGCATTCGCATTGAAGTTCAAAGCGCCCTCATAGGTGCAACCGCTGCAGTTGTCAAACGTGCACTGCGAGTCGTCTGCAATGTTCGCGCTCGTGTTGAAGTTGCATGCGCACGAAACCATGCATCCCTCGATGCAGTTGTTGCCCCCGATAGAGATGTAGGTCGCTGGGTAATTCGAACCACCGGAAACGGCACCGCCGAATACGCCGGTCAAAGTCCAGGATACTTCTCCGTCGTAGGTGTCATCGGAAGAGCTTACAGTGTAGCAACCGTCCGGCAAGCATCCTACTGCAATACCGCTAGAGCCACCGCCATTTGGGATGTTTCCAGTGAATACTGTCGTTCCGTCCAGTGTCTTGATGGACACTACACAACCCTGCCAACCGTCCCCGAAGCTGTCTGCCATCGTGAGGGTTACGCAGTTGTCGAAGCAGCAAGAACCATCGTTGATCAGGGCAGTCGGGTCAAAGTTGCAAGCAGACACGGACGTGCAACCTGCACACGTGACATACTCGCAGGTCCCGTTATCGTCGGTAGCTGCCGGGTTAAAGTTGCAGGCGCCGTCATCCGTGCAGCCACAGATTGCAGAACCCAAAGTGAAGGGATACGTGGCCACGGCGTTGTTGCCAATGGGTGCTCCCGACAAAATGGTTTCCGTGCCATTCGACACGCTCCAGCTCTGCTCATCGTACCAAATCGCTGCACCGGTGAAGGTGAAGATGTAGCATGCCGGATCGAGGCACAACACATCCAAACCGAACTCAGCCCCTTCGTAGTTGTCGTTGTCGACAATGTAAATGGCATCATCGATAGCGCCAGACGCTACAACAGTGCCATCACCCGTTGCGATTGAATACCCACCGGCACCGCCCGACGTGTTCGTCCAACCGTCTCCGAAGGAGTCAAACATCGAAATGATGAGGGGGAAGCCACCCGGATTGTTTGCACAAGCACACGAGGTGTATTCGCAATCTGTAGTCGAGATGTTTGCTGCCGGATTGTAGTTGCAAGCTGCTGCAATGGTGCAACCGTACACCGCCGGTTCACAGTCCATGGCAATTTGGAAAGAGCCGTTCGTAGATCCGTCCGCACCGACATACACGTAGTAGGTCGTGCCCGGCACTGTGACAAACTCGATGAACGCATCGTCCTGATCGAAGAAGCCACAGCCGTCGAAGCTCTCATCGCTGATGGCAGGTGCGTTGTTCAGCCCCGTAACACAGCCCAAAGAATCACAACCCGAAACAGCTTGGTACAGGTGCAAACGCGTGTCAAGCACTGAACCACAGGTGTAGATCTGTGTCAAGTCGGTACCTGAAGCAGTGAACGTGTACCACACACCGCCCGGAGGGGTCGGAGGCGTGGTCGAACAGTTGACCCACTTCGTGCGGCAA
Organism: uncultured Chryseobacterium sp.; assembly: GCA_964567615.1. Classification (GTDB taxonomy): domain Bacteria; phylum Bacteroidota; class Bacteroidia; order Flavobacteriales_D; family Sanyastnellaceae; genus CAMCYM01. The sequence continues at coordinate 964 of CAZMNI010000085.1, read as the reverse complement.
CTTGTAGCAGGCGCACAGCCCGGCGCATGCGTATAGAAGCGCACGGGACCGTCCTGAGCAGCCGTGTAAACAGCCTGACCTACGCCGTACGTATATGCAACCGATCCGCCTTCGTCTGCAATCGTGCAAATGTCCGAAGTCACCGAAGACCCGAAGGTGTAGGTATTGCCAGCCGTCAGGTATACGAGTGAGTACTCCGCTCCATAACCGCAGGTGGTGATGGTTTGCTGTGCGCCCGTACATGCCGGTGTAAACGTGCTGAACGGGTACTGACCGTACACGTCGTTCAAGCACGCCGACCCTGCGACTGCATCGAGGCAGTTGTTAGAAGCGGCATCCGGGGTCGCACCGCCGAGCGAGCCGTCGATGAACCCTTGGTTGCAAGGCAGCGGAAGTGCAGCGGTGCACAAGTCGTTCTCTGGCGCTACAGTGTAGGTGCAGGTGCCGTCGTCCATGTTCGCCTGTGCATCGAAGTTGTCCGCTTCCGGGTCCGTACAACCGAAGTAAATCCCGGTTGTGGTGAATTCAAAGTCACCACAGTTCGCAGGCTGCGTCGTACCGACCACGAAGAAGTAGTTTGTGTTCGGAACAAGCGTGGTAAAGGTCTCGATGGAGCCTGCACACGTACCAGTGAATACACATCCCACGTACGTTCCGAGGGCGGTGCAGGAACCTGCGCCTGAGGTATACACCGTAAGCGTCAGGTTGCCTCCGCTGATGTTCGTGGCGTTGAAGTCAAAGGTGTCGTAATCTGACGAGTTGAAGGTGAACCACACCCCATAGTTCGTGGCAAAAGCCGATCCCGAATAGCTCGGGATGCCCGGGGGCGAAGCGCAGCAGGTCGTTCCGGTAAACGTCACCCCGTTGAGCATCGGAAGTGCCGTTTGGCAGGTCGAGTTGAAAGGAATGCCATCTTCGCACTCACCGCAATTCACAGACAACAGGAAGTTCGTTCCTGAGGTGA
>CAZMNI010000084.1:1442-8756 GCA_964567615.1 uncultured Chryseobacterium sp. | reverse complement strand
GCTCCCGGCGGACTGCCCCGCCCCCGCGCCGTGGTCACGCCGGACGACATCCTGAGCGCCCGCACCCTCGTCCGTTCCATCTACCTCGACGAGAAGGTGGAACGCTACATCGTGGACCTCGTATTCGCGACGCGACGCCCGGACTCGTGCGGCCTCGGCCACCTCGCGCCACTCATCAGCTTCGGCGCTTCTCCACGGGCCACCATCGGACTGGGCATCGCCGCGAAGGCCCATGCCTTCCTCGCCCACCGCGGCTACGTTACCCCCGAGGACGTGCGCGCGGTCGCCATGGACGTGATGCGCCACCGCGTCGGGATCACGTTCGAAGCGGAAGCGGAGAACATCACGGCCGAGCAGATTTTGACCGAGGTGATGGACCAGGTCCAGGTTCCCTGATTTTTGCTGCTTTCCCCACCGCACGCCTGACATGGAAACCGCCGAGCTGATTTCCCGGGTACGCCGCGTGGAGCTAAAGACCCGCGGTCTGAGCAACCGGATTTTCTCTGGAGAGTACCACAGCGCCTTCAAAGGGCGGGGCATGGCCTTCAGCGAAAACCGCGAGTACATGCACGGGGACGAAATCCGGACCATCGACTGGAATGTGACGGCGCGGATGGGCCATCCGTACGTAAAAGTATTTGAAGAAGAACGCGAACTGACGGTGTTCTTGTTGCTGGATGTCAGTGCTTCACAGGCTGTGGGTTCACGTGGAAAATCACGCCGGGAATTGCTCACAGAGCTCGCGGCGGTTTTGGCCTTCAGCGCCATGGGCAACAACGACAAGGTCGGCGCCATCCTCTTCACTGACCGCATCGAGCGCTACATCCCACCGAAGAAAGGGAGGTCGCACGTCCTGCGCATCATCCGCGAACTCATCGAGTTCACGCCGGAAGGGAGGGCGACGAAGCTGTCCGACGCCCTCGATCACTTCGTGCGTGCCATGAAGAAGCGGACCATCTGCTTTCTCGTGTCGGACTTCCGCGACGAGGGCTTTGAAGATGCGATGCGGCGCGCTGCACGCAGGCACGACCTCGTGGCCCTGCGGGTGGAGGATCCCCTCGACCGGAAGCTCCCGGAGATCGGTTGGGCCTACGTGCAAGACCCAGAAACCGGCGCGGCCACCTGGATGAACACCTCGCGCCCCGCCCTGCGCCGCCGGTATGCCGCGGCAGAACACGCCCGGGAAGAGGCGTTGCGGGCCCTGTTCGCACGTTCAGGCGTCGACGCCGCGACGCTGATGACCGATGCCCCCTATGTGGAACCCCTGTTGCGCTTGTTTGACCGCCGTGGCTAAGGGAATCTCAGCCACACTTGTGGCTCTCGGACTGGTTTCCCTCCCGCTGCTCGGGATGGGCCAAACGCCGCCGTCGCTCACCGGTGCAGAGCCGGCCTTGACCGGTCGCCCTGCCGCTGGTGGCAAAGCGTGGGCTGCCGCTGCGCTCGACAGCGCATCCTGGGCGCTCGGAGGCCAAACAACCCTCACCGTCACGGTGCGGCACGATGTCACCGCCGGCGCGGGCGGTTGGAATTTCCCGGCGTGGACGGATTCGCTGCCCGGCGGTCTCGAAATCGTGCGACCGCTCGGCGGAGACACTTCCGCTGCCCCGGGTCCCGACGGGGCGGACTGGATTGTAGTCAACCGGCGCTTCCTCGTCACGGCGTGGGATACGGGATTTGCTGAATTGCCGCCCCTTCCGATTGCATTCAACGGCGATACGGCATGGACGGCCCCCGTGGCCTACCGCATTGTAGGCCCCCAAGTCACGCCTGACACGCCTCCGATGCCGCCGGCCGATTTGATCGAGGTGCGGTGGACGTGGTGGGAGCTGCTGCTGCGCGCGCTGCCGTGGCTGGCGGCGGCGGGGGCCGTCGCTGCAGCGGCCTGGTGGGGTTGGAAGAAGTACCTGAGGCGTGCGGCGGGAGCCGGTCCGAAGCCGGAGGCCGCTGCCATAGTGCTTCCGCACGAAGCAGCGTTAGCGGCGTTAGAACGCATCCAGCGGGAAGCGGCGTGGCGCATGGGGGACGACAAGGGCCACCACGCGGCGGTGAGCGAGGTGCTGCGGCGGTACGTCGAAGCCCGGTGGGGGTTCCCCGCCCTCGAGCGGACGACGTTTGAGATACGCCGTGGCCTGCGGGCGCTGCCGATGCGCGAAGAAGACCGCACGCTCCTGGTAGGGGTGCTCGAACTGGCGGACATGGTGAAGTTTGCCAAACTCAGAACGGGGGCAGAAGACCACGAGCGCGCAGTGATCCAAGCCATTCGATTTGTCCACGCAACGGCCCCGGCGGGCCCAGAAGGAGCCGCAACCGCATGAGCAGCACAAGCCGCATGAGCCGCGTGAATTTCCACCGACCCACCGGTACCGGGGAACGGGTGCTCGCCACCGCACTCCCCCATGCCGTGGCACTCGGTGCGGGCGGTGCGCTTGCGTGGTGGGCCGGGCTGCGCTTCGAACTGGCTACTCCGCTTGCGATTGCAGTGGGTGCGGCCCTTGCCGGAGTTTGGTCCACCCTGCGCATCCTGCTTGTGGGCACCGGCCGGACAGGTGTGCTCGTGCATGCGTGGAATGCATCCGTACGTCCTCCCCAAGGCACGCTCATGCGGTCAAGCTTGCCCGAGCTCCCACATGCGGCGCGGACCTTCGCCCTGATGTGTCTGGGCACCGCGGCCGCCGGGCCGCAATCCGCCTCGAGCGTGGAAGACCTCGAACGCGAAGGCATCGACATCGTGCTCGCCCTGGACGTGAGCGCTTCAATGTTGAGCAAGGACTTCAAGCCGAACCGGTTAGAAGAGGCAAAAGCGGTGGCAAAATCCTTCGTCGAAGGGCGTCCGCACGACCGCATCGGCGTGGTGGCCTACGAAGGCGAGGCCTTCACGCAGGTTCCGCTGACCACCGATACGCGGGTGGTGCTCGAGGCCATCGAACGGTTAGAAACCGGTCGGCTCGCTCCCGGCACTGCGGTGGGCATGGGCTTAGCCACAGCCGTCAACCGCCTGCGCACCTCCGAGTCACCCAGCAAGGTCATCGTGCTGCTCACCGACGGGGAAAACAACACCGGAAGCATCGAACCACGGGATGCGGCGCAACTTGCAGAACTCGAAGGCATCCGCGTCTACACGATTGGCGTGGGCACCATCGGCAAAGCAAAAAGTCCCGTCCGCAAAGTGGGCAACGAGTTCATCTACGACTGGGTGGACGTGAAAATCGACGAGCCCTCCCTCAAGTCCATCGCGTCCACGACGGGTGGGGCCTACTTCCGGGCCACCAACGGCAAGAAGCTGCGGGAGATTTACCAAGAAATCGACCAAATGGAAAAAGCGAAATTCCAGGTCTTGCGCTACAACCAGCGCACGGAAGAGTTTCGGCTCTTCGGCCTCATCGCCTTGGGGGCCCTCGTGGGAGAACTGTTGCTGCGCACTTTTACGTTTCGATCGTTGACCTAAGTAGCCATGGAAGCGCCGAAGTACCGCACATTTGCTACAGCCATTGCATTGGTTTTGAGCGAGATTGCTTTCTGGGGCATCGCCCTGGCGGCGTGGTTTGGCGTGCGGTCTGCTGCGCCCAACGTAGTGTTAGACCGACCGGACTGGGCAGTGTTCTTGGCTTTTTTGCCCTTAGCAACCGCCGTGTTCCTCATCGGGTTTCATGCGAAAAACAAGGCGCTCAAACGGCTTAGCGATGCGCATTTGGCGGCCGGTCTTCTGCCGCGGTTGCGACCTCGACGGGAAGCGTGGCGGTTTGTCGTTTGGCGCGCAGCGCTCGCCTGCATCGCCCTCGCCCTCATCGACCCGAAAATGGGAACGCGCATGGAGGAGGTCAAGTCAGAAGGCATCGACGTGCTCATCGCCCTCGACGTGTCGAACAGCATGCGGGCAGAAGATGTGGGGATGTCGCGGCTCGCACTTGCCAGGATGTCGGTCAAACGGCTGTTGAACCGGCTCGAAGGCGACCGGGTAGGGCTGGTGGTGTTCGCCGGTGACGCTTACGTGCAATGTCCGATTACCACGGACCACGCCGCCCTGCAGCTATACCTCGACAACGCGGTGCCGGAACTCATCCCCACCCAAGGAACTGCCGTGGGCACCGCCATCGAGTTGTGCGTTCAGTCGTTCGACCCGGAGTCCCCCGCGTCGAAAGCCATCTTGGTCCTTACCGACGGCGAGAACCACGAAGACGATGCAGTCGCTGCAGCTGAAGCCGCAGCCGCAGCGGGCATCGAAGTGCACGCCATCGGCATGGGCAGTCCCGCCGGCGCACCGGTCCCGGATGTGGACCGGTACGGCCGCACGCGGGGCTTCAAGACGGACAAAGCGGGTACGCCGGTCGTCAGTGCACTCGATGAAGCCGGTCTGATCCGCATTGCTGAAGCCGGCAAGGGCACGTTCACCCGGGCGGGCAAAGGTGCCGTCGACCTGAATCCGGTGTTAGACGCTTGGCAGAACTTGAATTCCGCTGAGCTGGCCTCGGTCGCCTTTACGGACTATGTGCACCGCTTTCCGGTGTTCCTGTTTTGCGCCCTCGCGTTGCTCCTGCTCGACACCCTCCTCTCCATTCCCCTTTCCGCACGCTCCCAACCCCGCACCCAACCCCGTCCGCTCACCGCTCTCTTGCTGCTCCTGGCTGCCACTTCGCCCTTGCTTGGCCAAACTGACCGCCAGCACAAGCAAGCCCTGGTAGAAGGGACGTCGGCCTACCGCAGCGGAGACATGGCCGGTGCCGCAGCACGCTTCGGGTCGGGCAAAGGACACAGCATCCTCGGACCGGTCGCGGCGTACAACGAAGGCCGCGCCCTGATGGACACCACCCGGAAGGCACCGGGTGCGGAGGTCGACCCGGCCGTGGCGGCGCGCAACGCCGCTGCGCGCAAATCGTTCCAGGAGGCCATCGCCTCAACCCAAGACCGGGAAGTGGCCTCGAAGGCGTGGTACAACATCGGCAACACGCACTTGTACGAAGAGAATCTACCGGGTGCAGCCGAAGCCTACAAGCAGGCGCTTCGTGCAAACCCGGGCAACGAAGCTGCGCGCCACAACCTCGCGCTGACATTGCGCAAACAGGAGCAACAGCAGCAACAACAGCAGCAAAAAGGAGGCGGAGGCGACCAGCAGCAGCAGCAAAAGGGCAACGAAGGCGGTTCCCAGGGAACGCAAAAACCGGACAAGCCGCAGAACACACCCCCGCAACAGCAACCGGGCAAAGGGAAGATCTCGCAGGAAGATGCAGAACGGATGTTAGAGAACTTGGGCCGGGAGGAGGCGGGAGTCCAAGCGCGCATGCGGGAACAGAAGCCCGCTCAACGGAGAACCATAGAAAAGGATTGGTGATGAAGGCAATTCTTGTGCTTTGCGCCTGCATGGTGCTTCCCGTTTGGGCAGCAAGCCAAGCGTCGGTGGAGCTGACGGTCAACCGCAATCCGGTGCGGCAAGGGGCCGACGTGCAGCTCTCGATGACGTTCAGGAACTGTTCGGGATCGCCTGCGCCGCTGAAGATCCCGGGGCTGGAGTACAGGTTTGGACCGGCGACGTCGCACAGCACGAGTTGGGTGAACGGCGTCATCAGCAGTTCTTCTTCGCTCACCTGGACGTACCGCGTCACTGCTGCAGCAGACATCCAAGTCCCCGGATTCGAAGTCGAGACGGACAAGGGCCGCATGCGTACTGCCCCATTTGTCATCCGCGTGCAAGCCGGTGGAGCAGGTTCAGCCGGTTCAGCGTCAGGGCAAGGTGCCCAAGGTGCAGGGGGAAGCCCCGGCGGAAAGCCGGCACCGGCAGAAGCCCGGTCTGCGCCAAACCGCGAGGTGACAGCGGTGGTCGAAGTGTCCCGCCGAAAGGCCTACATCGGGGAACCGCTGGTGGCCACGATGCGCATCTACACCCGGGTAAACGGGCTGGATGTGCGCAGCTACGAACTGCCGGATTTTCCTGGGTTTTGGAAGGAAACGGTCTCCATCCCGGATCCGGCGTGGGAGGCCAAGGTCATCGATGGCACGCGCTACAACGTGGCCACGGTCGGCAAGGTGGTCCTGTTTCCGCAGCAAGCCGGCAAGCAACGCATCGACGGCTTTTCGCTGGAAGGGTATGTGCGCACCTCCTTCTTCGGCGGTTCCACGGTGACCATCGAATCCGACCCCGTCACCGTCGAAGTCCTCCCCTACCCCCGCACCGCACCTTCCTCCCACCTCGGCACCTTCAAGCGGCTGCAGGTGAGCATGAACGCATCGGCTACGACCTGCGCGGCAAACGAAGCACTCACAGTAGAATACACCTTCAGCGGCGAGGGCAATCTGAAGTTCATCAAGGAGCCGGATGTGGTTTGGCCTGCCGATTTTGAGGTCTTCGATCCGGAAGTCATCGATGCCATCTCGATCACAGGGGAAGGCGAATCCGGCCGGCGCACCTTCCGCTATGTGGTCATCCCACGGGTTTCTGGAACCTACACGCTGCCCACCTTGTCCACGGCCTGGTTCAACCCGGCGACGGGGGCATTCGTGCCGGTGTCGCCTGAGGCCCCGACGGTTGAGGTGACGCGGGCCACGGGCGACCCCGCGGCGACGATGACGTACAACGCGAAGACGGACGTGCAGCAGTTGAACCAGGACGTGCGGTATATCCGGGAAGCACCGTCGCGCGGGGTGCCGCGCAGCTGGCTGGCCTACCGCAATCTGCTGCTGGGATCGGCGTTGCTGCTGGGGCCAGCCGGCTTCGCGGCGGCGTGGGCGGCCCGCCGGCGGCGGCAGGAAGCTCTGTCCGACGCCGCGGCGTACCGCAGCCGGCGCGCGGGCCGCACCGCCGCCCGTGCCCTCAAGGACGCCCGCTCGAAGCTCGGCGACCCCGCGGCCTTCCACGCCGCCCTCGGCCCCTGCTTGGAGCACTACCTCGGCGCAAAACTCCGCATCCCTCCCAGCCGCTTCACGCGGGCGGACGTCACCGCCGCGCTCGCGACCCGGTCCGAACAGTTGGCGGCGCGGTGGGCCGCGGCCCTCGAGGAGGCGGACCGCGCACGTTTCGCACCCGGCACCGTCGATGCCCCAGAAGCCATCTTCGACCGCGCCGCTGCCCTCATCGACGAAACCGAACGGACATGGAACGCCTGAAGCCCGCCTTCTTCCTTTGGGCTTGTGCCCTTCTCGCCGGCATGCAGTCCGGACCTGCAATGCACGCCCAAGATTCTTCAGCGGCGACAACGCCCGCAGCGACCGAGGCGCCCGCAGCGACCGAAGCGCCACGGGGGCGGGCGCAGCGCGGTTTGGCCGAAGCATTTGCCGCCGCAAATGCCGCCTACACCGCAGGAAACTACGCCGAAGCAATCGCGC
>CAZMNI010000084.1:0-1342 GCA_964567615.1 uncultured Chryseobacterium sp. | reverse complement strand
TTTGCCGCCGCAAATGCCGCCTACACCGCAGGAAACTACGCCGAAGCAATCGCGCGTTACGACAGCATAACCGCTGAATATCTGCACTTTGAGAGCGAGTACAACCTCGGAAATGCGCACTTCCGGCAGGGCGAATTGGGCCTGGCGATCTTGCACTGGGAACGTGCGCTCGACCTGCGGCCCGGCGATCCCGATTGCGAAGCGAACCTCGCGCTGGCGGAGTCGCGGAAGGTGGACCGCATCGAAAAGCTTCCGTCGCTGGGACTGACGGATCTGTGGTCGCGCTTGACCGCCGGCGGCCTGTTCCGGACGTGGTCCTGGCTGCTGCTGGCCGTTTGGACCGCCGCATTTGCCGCCTTCGCCGCGCGCCTATTCGTATCCGACGTCCCCATCCGGCGGGCGCTCGGCACCGTCGGGGGCACCTTGCTCGGCGTCTCTTGTGCCGTGGCGCTCCTCGCCCGCTCCTCGTCCATCCGGCTGGAATCCAGCCGCGAAGCCATCCTCATCGTCCCCTCCGCCGAAGTCCGCAACGCGCCCCAAACCCAAGGCAGCACCGCCCTCTTCCTCCTGCACGAAGGCACCCGCGTCACCGTCCTCCAACGCCGGGAGGGCTGGGCCGAAGTCGCCCTCGCAAACGGCAACGTCGGCTGGATTCCTGCCGGCGACTGCGAAGAAATCTGAACTGCAATTGATTCGGCGTTGCCGAATGAAGAAACAGGGTTGAGGGAACAGGTTGAGATTGAGATTGAGGTTGAAGTTGAGGGTTGAGGGTTGAGGTGAATACGAGGCCGCCAGAACAGTGCCGGGGCATTTACGAAACAGCGGCGCAGCCGCGACCTCTCGCCGCGCAGCGGCGCCTCATCCCTCACACTGTGAAGCGGCGAAGCCGCGCCTCATCCCTGATTCCCCGCGCAGCGGCGCCTCATCCCTCACACTGTGAAGCGGCGAAGCCGCGCCTCATCCCTCACACTCATCCCTCGCGGCGAAGCCGCGCCTCATCGCTGATTCGCCGCGCAGCGGCGCCTCATCCCTCACACTGTTGAGCGGCGAAGCCGCACCTCATCCCTCGCGGCGCAGCCGCGCCTCATCCCTCACACTCCACACTTGCGGCGAAGCCGCGACCTCACCCCTCACACTGTGAAGCGGCGAAGCCGCATCTCATCCCTCACACTCATCCCTCGCGGCGAAGCCGCACCTCATCCCTGATTCGCCGCGCAGCGGCGTCCTCAACCCTCAACCCCAATCTTCGCCGCGCAGCGGCGTCCTCACACCACCACCCTCGTCCACGCAGCGCGGCGTGCCGCGGCGTCGAGTCCGGTGACGGTGTACGAGCCTGTGGCTA
>CAZMNI010000083.1:0-8809 GCA_964567615.1 uncultured Chryseobacterium sp. | reverse complement strand
CGCGGAACGCGGCGGCCGTCAGCCCCGTCTTCCCCGGCGAAACTGCATGCACCTCGGCGAGGGCTTTCCGGATGGTCTCGGAGGTATCGGCGAAGATGGCGGCGTCCCGCATGTCGACTTCTTCGTCGCTCATGAGGTAGGCAAAGACACGCGCCATGCCGCAATTCGCAATGAAGTCCGGGATGCACGCCACCGTCGCATCCGCAAGCTCCGCGATCGGGCCGTAGAAGATGGCCTCGTCTGCAAAGGGGACGTTTGCGCCGCTCGAGACGACCTCGAGACCGGCGGCGGCCATGCGCTGCATTTGGTCCGCAGACACCAAGCGCGAGGCGGCACACGGCAGGAACACCTCCGCCGGCACATCCCAAATCCGCGCATTCACCTCCTCAAACGGGAGCACGTCGTCCGCCACCAGCGCGTTCCCGGTCTTCGCGAGGAACAGCTGCGTCACCTCCTCCGGCGCCATGCCCTCGGGCCGGATCAGGCCACCGGCACGGTCGATGATGCCCACGACGACGGCACCTGCCTCGCTGAGGTAGTACGCTGCCGCCGCGCCCACATTGCCCCAGCCCTGCACGATGACGCGCTTGCCTTCCAGCGAACCGCCCCACAGGTCGTAGCAATGCCGCACGCTTTCTGCCACGCCGTACCCGGTGATGAGGTCCGCGACGCGGAATTTGCGGGTGAGGTCGGGCGTGAATTCGAGGTCTTCTACCGTTTGGCTTACCCCCTGCCGCAAGTTGCCGATTCTGCGCACCTTGCGCGCCTCTTCCGGGTGGAAATGGCCGGTGAACACGCCCTCCTGCGGGTGCCAAACGCCCCACTTCTCGGTCAGCGGAATGACTTCGTGGATCTCGTCGACGTTCATGTCGCCGCCGGTGCCGTAGTAGCTCTTCAGCAGCGGGGCGACGGCCCGGTACCACCGCTCGAGCACCCCGCGTTTGCGCGGGTCTGCCGGGTCAAACCGGATGCCGCTCTTCGCGCCTCCGATGTGCGGGCCGCTCACGGAGAACTTGATCTCCATGGTCTTTGCGAGACTGACCACCTCGTGCCGGTCAAGCCGCGGGTGCATCCGCGTACCACCGCCGGCCGCTCCGCCGCGCAACGAATTGATGACCACCCACCCGCGGGCTTCGGTCTCCGGGTCTTTCCACTCGAACACGATTTCCGGTTCGCGGTGCTCGTAGGCGTGCAGGATGTCCTTCATGGCGCTGGATCAGGGGCGCAAAGATAGGTGGCCCCACAGGGCTCCGCCTACGGTGGGGGCGACGGCACCGGTGACCGAGGGCCAGGCGTTGGGCTCGCCCAGGGCGCGGAGGAGGCCCAAAAAGCCGAAGGCGTGGGCCTCCTTGCCGTCAATCAGGGCGCGGGCCGGGAGCTGGGCTTCGAGGGGCGGACCGCCGAGGCCGGGGGCGGCCGGTGCCGTGAGGAGGGCGACGAGGTGGGCGTTGTGGGCACCGCCGCCGGTGAGGAGGGTGCGGGCCCCGCCGGCGTCGCGGCGGATGGTTGTGGCGATGAAGCGGGCCGCCGTAGCCAGTGCGTCTTGCGGCGGGAGGTCGGCGGGGATGCGGGGGAGCACCTCCGCCGCGAGCCACTCCCGTCCCAGGCTCTTCGGGGCGGGGGCGCCGAAGTACGGCAGGGCGCACCAGGCGTCGTACAGGGCGGGGTGCCAGGTACCGGCGGCGGCCCAGGCGCCGTCGCGGTCGTACGGGGCGCCGAGGCGGGAGGCCAACGTGTTGAGGAGCAGGTTGCATGGGCCGATGTCCCACGCGATGCGCCGACCGTCCGAGGCGGATATGCTGATGTTTGCGAAGCCGCCGAGGTTGAGGCAGGCCGGAAACTCGCCGAAGAGGAGGGCATCGGCGACGGGAACCAGCGGTGCCCCTTGGCCGCCCGCCGCCACATCCAGCGAACGGAAATCGCATACGACCGGCACGCCACCGAGCGCGCAGTGGAGGTGGGCGCCTGAGGCCAGTTGGCCGGTCCAGCGATCGGCGGGGCGGTGGAATACGGTTTGGCCGTGGAAGGCGACCAAATCCACGCCGGACAGGTCAACACGCATCCGCACCCGGTCGCCGCACCACGTGCTCCACGCCGCAGCTGCCGCACACCACTCCTCCGCCGACGCCTCCGGAAGTGCCGCCAACCGCACAGCCCATTCCTCCGGAAACGGCTCACAGACAAAGTGTTCAAGGTCTCCCTCCCATCCACCGTCCGCCCGCCGCCGGAACCGGGACACGGCAATGTCCAGCCCATCGAGCGAAGTGCCGCTCATGAGCCCCACTGTCCGGTAGCTGTGCGCAAGTCCGAGGCCTCCCTCCATTGTATCTTTCGGGCCAAATTACTCGAAGGCAATGAACCTCGAACTTTCCGAAGAACACCTGGCCGTGCGCGACGCCGCGCGCGATTTCGCCCAAAACGTCCTCAAGCCCGGTGTCATCGACCGCGACCGCGACCAGCGCGTAGCCCTCGACGAACTCCGCCAACTCGGCGAACTCGGCTTCATGGGGATGATGGTTTCCCCCGAGTACGGCGGTTCGGGCATGGATACGCTGAGCTATGTGCTTGCGATGGAGGAGCTTTCGAAGATCGATGCCTCGGTCAGCGTGTGCGTAAGCGTGAACAACTCGCTGGTTTGCTATGGATTGCAGGAATATGGGGATGCATACCAAAAGGAGCACTTCCTCCGCCCCCTGGCCACCGGCGAAAAAATCGGCGCCTTCTGCCTCTCGGAACCCGAAGCCGGCTCCGACGCCACCTCCCAGCGCACCACCGCCGTGCGCGACGGTGACCACTACATCCTCAACGGCACGAAGAACTGGATCACGAACGGCAGCACGGCCAGCACCTACCTCGTCATCGCCCAAACAAACCCCGAACTGGGCCACCGCGGCATCAGCGCATTCATCGTCGAGCGCGGCATGCCCGGCTTCATCGTCGGTGCAAAGGAGGACAAGCTCGGAATCCGCGGCTCCGACACCCACACGCTGATGTTCCAAGACGTCCGCGTACCCGTCGCAAACCGCATCGGCGATGAGGGCTTCGGCTTCAAATTCGCCATGAAGACCCTTTCCGGCGGCCGCATCGGCATCGCCGCCCAAGCCCTCGGCATCGCCTCCGGGGCCTATGAGCTCGCGCTCGCGTATTCCCAGCAACGGAAGGCCTTCGGTGTCGAAATCTCAAAGCACCAGGCCATCGCCTTCAAGCTGGCCGACATGGCGACCCAAATCGAAGCGGCCCGCCTGCTCGTTTGGAAAGCTGCCTGGCTGAAGGACGACCACCAGGACTACGATTTGGCCTCGAGCATCGCAAAACTCTACGCCTCGGAAGTGGCCATGCGCACCACCGTCGAAGCCGTCCAAATCCACGGCGGATACGGCTACGTCAAGGAATACCACGTCGAACGCCTCATGCGCGACGCAAAAATCACCCAGATCTACGAGGGCACCAGCGAAGTCCAACGCATCGTCATCTCCCGCGCCATCCTGTCCTAATTCGCTCCTGCCTCGCGCCGCGGCCGCAATGCAGGATCGAGAGATGAGGGTTGAGGGCGCCGCTGCGCGGCGGAACAGGGCTGAGGGTTGAGGGTTGAGGGCGCCGGTGTTGCCGGCTGAAGGACGCGGCTGCACCTCAGATCAAGGGGAGAACCGAAATCGTAACCACCGCCTCGTTTTTCTTCAACCTCAACCTCAATCTTGGCGCGAAGCGCCTCTCATCCCTCCGCGGCGAAGCCGCGCCTCGTCCCTCCGCGGCGAAGCCGCGCCTCAACCTCAACCCTGGCGCGAAGCGCCCCTCATCCCTCCGACGCGGAGCGTCGCCTCATCCCTCCGACGCGGAGCGTCGCCTCATCCCTCCGACGCGAAGCGTCGCCTCAGTCTCGACGCGAAGCGTCGCCTCCCCCCACCTCCCTGCCCCGTGCACCGAACACCCGCTCCTTCCCTCCAGCGCGCACCACGACTTCAGGAACGCCATCCCCGTTGCGGTCGGAAGTAGAGACTGCCTCGCCCTTCACCTTGCCGTCGAGGCCAGTAGGCCGGGCATCGCCGAGGCTTTGCTCGCGAACGGTGCCGGAGGCATCGATGAACAACACGGTGGAGCGCTCGATGTCACCGGCCAAACGGAAGGCCGGAGCAGCGGTAGATTTCACCTTCACCGGCGTTTTTGCGCGGTCTTCTCCCGACCGGGCGAGGAGCTTGACCGAACCGTCCGCATGGCCGACGAAGATGTAGTCTTTGGAGGCGACGCGGAGGTGCGCGAGTTGGGTGACGGCGGAAGTGCCCTTGGGTACCGTCCAACCCGGAGTCAGCGCGGCTTCGTCGCGGTAGTTGTGCACCCGGCCGTCCCGGGTTCCGATGAGGAAGCGGAATTGTGCATCCCGATCGTAGTCCGCCACATGCAGCGCCGTCACCGGTGAACCGACGCGCAGCGGGTATCCGGGGGCCTGCTTTCCGAGGACGTCGATGAGCCACACGCCGTCCGCGAACGCGACGGCGGTTTGGTACTTTCCATTCCTGTACAAGTCCACTTCGAACGCTACGCTCACGGGAGCACTGGCAGATGGCAAGGCCCACACCCGGGACCCGTTTTCGACCGCCTCCAGCTCGCCGCCGGTCCACCGGATTTCCATGCGCCCTCCGGTGCGGTGGTTCCTGACCCGACCCAACGTCCGCGCCGCAGTTGCCGCGGGCACAGCGACTTCTGGGATCCCCTCGACCGCGACCTCCTCCGGCTGTTCGGCCGTCGAATCCGAATGGGCTGCCTGCGCCGGTTCGCGCGTAGCAAGCGCCCCTCCTGCCCAGGTGAGCCGGCCGTCGTGTGAAAAACGCGCCGTCCGCACTCCTTCTGGCCCGCGTTCTCCTTGGTCCCATGCAAACGACCCGGGCAAGGTGCTGGCATCTACCGTGGCTACCCAAGGCGCTACCTCCGGCACAGTGCCGTCTTCGGCGGCATATACCCGCCACAAGCCACGGGCTCCGATGAACGCGTTCTGCACGGTTCCCCAACCCCGCTCTTCCCACTCTTCCCGTACGCCGGTGCTGTCTGCCCAACCCCACAACTCCACCGCCGCACCGTCGGTGCGTTCGAGCCGCGCGAGGGTGCCATCCCACCTCCCCAGCAAAACGGAATCCGCTGCATGCAAAGGTCCAGGCACCCGGCGCAGGGCCGCTTTGTGCCACCGTTCGTCTTGCTCGGGCATCTCCCACAGCCCTCCCCAAGCAAGGGGCAGCGGAGCCGCTTCCAACTCGCCTGCATGCCATTCGGTGAGCAACGTGCCATCCGGTGACGTCCACGTCGAACGAAATGGAATCAGCGGATTTCCAGTGGCTTCAAGCCGCACGTGTCCGTCGCGGCGCGGGCGCCAGTGGCGCGCCATCTCGCCCGGCGTTTCAGACCACAAAGCGAGCGCATCCGGCAGGCCTGAAAGCCACCCGCCTCCCCACGGGGTGAGGGCGAACCCTTGCTGCAGCGGTTCGGGTTTCCAGGTGGTGTGCCAAACTTCCGCACCCCCCGACGCCGCCGCAAACCGCGTGACCGCTGGCCGTTCTCCTGTGGGTCCCCAGCCGGCGGCAGGCGACTCCGCAACCGCCTCCCCGTCCCATTGCTCCCAAACGGTGAACGCATCTCCCGCAACTTCCGTCGGGTCACGCCGCAAATCGCCTGCAGAAGCGGAGAAAAATGCCCACGTGGCAAGTCCAGCAAGCAATGCCGCAGCCAAGAGTGCTCCAAAAAATCCTTTCACGCCCCGAAGTTCACGAAATCCGGCTCCAATCCCGCCGCGAAGACCGCACACGCCGCAACTCCTGCGCCAACGCTGCGTGGGCAGGGTGCTTCAGGTCAGGATCGGACTCGAGCAGCACCGTCGCCGTATAGCGCGCTGCAGCGAGGATTTCGCGGTCGCGCAGCAGGTCCGCTACGCGCAGGTCGGGCATGCCGGACTGTTGGGTCCCCATCACATCGCCCGGACCGCGGAGCTCCATGTCCACCTCGGCGATTTCAAAGCCGTCTTGCGTCCGGCACATCGTCTCCACCCTCCGCAACGCATCGCGTCCGAGCCCTTCCTTCGTCATCAAGATGCAGTAGCTGGCGTCCGAACCTCGGCCTACCCGTCCACGCAGTTGGTGCAGCTGGCTCAGCCCGAAGCGCTCCGCGCTCTCCACTACCATCACGGATGCATTGGGCACGTTGACGCCCACTTCGATCACGGTGGTCGCCACCAGAATATGCGTCTCGCCAGCGATGAACCTGCGCATCTCGTATTCCTTGTCCTCTGGCCGCTGCCGGCCGTGGACGATGCCTACGCGGTAATCCGGCAAGGGGAAGCGGCGGACTACACTCTCATACCCGTCCATCAGGTCTTTGAATTCCAGCGTTTCACTCTCCTCGATCAGCGGGTACACGATGTACACTTGGCGGCCGAGGGCGAGTTCGTCCTGCAGGAATCCGAAGACGGCATCGCGCGCAGCATCCGTGCGGTGCACCGTGCGGATGGGTTTGCGGCCGGGCGGCAACTCGTCGAGCAGGCTTACGTCGAGGTCGCCGTAGGCCGTCATGGCCAGGGTGCGGGGGATGGGGGTGGCGGTCATGACCAGGACGTGGGGGGGCGTTGTGGATTTGGCCCAAAGCTTCGCCCGCTGCTCGACCCCGAACCGGTGCTGCTCGTCGATGACCGCAAGTCCCAACTGCTTGAATACCACCCCCGGCTCGATGAGCGCGTGCGTCCCGATCGCGATGCCGATTTCGCCGGTCGCAAGGCCTTCGAGCGCCTCCTTCCTCGCCGCCCCCTTCACATTCCCAGTGAGCAATGCAGCCCGTACCGGCAGTCCCGCGAGCAGCTCGGAGAACGAGGCAAAGTGCTGTTGCGCAAGGATTTCCGTCGGCGCCATGATGCACGCCTGGTGGCCGTTGTCGAGGGCAAGCAGAGCCGTGAGCAGTGCCACAACCGTCTTGCCACTGCCAACATCGCCTTGCAGCAACCGGTTCATGTGCCAGCCCGTGTTGACATCCGCCCGGATTTCGCGGAGGACGCGCTTTTGGGCCGCAGTCAGCGCGAACGGCAGGCATTCCGCATAGAATCGATTGAACAGCTCTCCCACGGTGGCAAAACGTACACCCGGTTGATTGCGTGTGAGTTCTTGTTTCCTTCGGACGAGCATTAGCTGCAAAAGCAGCAGCTCGTCGAAGGCCAAACGCCGCCGCGCATGCGCTGCAGCGGTGGCATCTGCCGGAGCGTGCGCCGCCCGCACCGCCGTCTGCCGATCCCACAGCCGAAGCTCATCCCGCAACGCGGTCGGGAGCGGATCCGGCACTTCGAATCCCGGCGCGCTGAGAAGCGAACGCACCAGGCGGGCCAAACCCGCAGATCCCAATCCCCGCTGTCCCAAGAGCACGGTGGAGGGATAGACAGGCTGAAGACCTTGCCCCCCGCGTTGCTGAAATGTCGCCGCCAACTCCACTTCCGGATGGGGAATGCTCCAGCGCGCTCCATAGCGCTGCGGCTTGCCGTACACGACCACATGCGCTCCCACCGGAACATGCGCTGCCGCCCATCCCCCCCCCTTGAACCACACCAAATCGCACTCGCCCGATTCGTCCCGAAAACGCGCGACCGTCCGCTTCCCCTGGGCCCCACCTACCTGCTCCACTTTTTGAACTACCCCGCTGAGTTGAACACCCACGGCATCCGAAGCAATCTCCGCCACGCGAACGAATCCCGTGCGGTCTTCGTACCGAAAAGGTGCATGCAGCAACAAATCTCCGAACGTCCGGATTCCCAGCTCCGCAGCAAGCATTTCTGCCCGCTTCGGCCCCACTCCCTTCAGCAGGGCAATCGGGGTATCCAGAAAGGGATGCGCCATCCCAGGCCCTTCAGGCCAACATCCGCACCGGCGCCTCCAAGAACCCCTTGAGGTCCTGCAGGAACGCGGCACCCGTTGCGCCATCCACCACGCGGTGGTCGCAGCTGAGCGTCATCCGCATCACCGATCCCGGCACCACCGCACCGCCCTTGACCACCGGCACCTGCTGCACGCCACCCACCGCCAGGATACACGCATCCGGAGGATTGATGATCGCAGTGAATTCTTCGATGCCGAACATGCCCAGGTTTGAAATGGTGAAGGTGTTGCCCTCCCACTCGGCCGGCTGCAATTTCTTTTCCTTCGCTTTTGTCGCAAGCGCCTTTACTTCGGTCCCGATGGCAGAAAGCGACTTGCCATCCGCGTGGCGCACCACGGGCACCAGCAATCCGTCCTCTACAGCCACTGCCACCCCGATGTGCACGTGGTGGTTCGTTCGAATTTTATCCCCCAGCCAGCTGCTGTTCACGGCCGGGTGCTTTTTCAATGCGAGCGCCGCAGCCTTGATGACCAAATCGTTCACGCTCACCTTCACCCCTCCTCCTGCGTTGATGGTGGCACGCGCCTCCATCGCCGCATCCATGTCCACCGAAATGGTCAAGTAGAAATGCGGTGCGGTAAACTTGCTTTCGGCGAGCCGGCGCGCGATCGTTTTGCGCATTTGGGTCACCGCAACCTCCTCAAACGACTCAACCCCTGAAACTGCTGCGGCTGCAACCGGTTGCTCCCGGTAGGCCTCGATGTCCCTCCGCACAATCCGACCACCTTCACCCGTACCACGCACCTTCGCCAAATCTATTCCACGCTCCGAAGCGAGCCGGCGGGCAAGCGGGGAGATGGGGGCGTGGGGGGGAGATTGAGGTTGAGATTGGGGTTGGGAGATTGGGGTTGGGGTTGAGGTTGAGGTCGCGACGGGGGTTGGGGTCGGGGTTGCGGCCGCGACGGGGGTCGGG
>CAZMNI010000082.1:0-8896 GCA_964567615.1 uncultured Chryseobacterium sp. | reverse complement strand
TTGATCTTCTTGTTGACGCTGATGGCGTATGCGCTGGGAAATGACATTTGGCGACTCATCACCGGTCAATTCCAGTAACGCACGCCACATACCACTCGCCTGGAACCCTGCGCACATACCGCAGGAGTTCGAGCAGCAACAGGCGGGTGCTCGCTTCGGAAACTGGGATGTGCAATGCGTGTGCAACGTCTGCCACATGCGCACCGTCGTGCACGAGTACCACTTCCCATGCGGCTTGTAACCTCTGCGGAAGCTCCGGCCGGGGGAGGTTGACTTCTTCCTTCGGTCCCAGGCCGAGTCTGCCGAAAAGTTCCTCCGTCGAAGTGCATCCCAGTTCTGGCCGTTCGTGGAGCAGCCTGCGGTTGCCATCCCACGTCGCCGAGCTGCACGTGGGCTGAAGCACTCCTACTTCGCGGTTCTCCTCCATGGCCCAGCGCACGGAGATCATCGCCCCGCCCCTGCCTGGGCTTTGGACCATGACAAGGCCCTTGCTTGCCCCTACCACAATGCGGTTGCGCCATGCAAAGCGCCACGGCTCTGGCGGAATTCCCGGCGCAAACTCCGTCCACCAAGCGCCGCCACCGTCTAGAATGGCGTGTGCAATTCGGGCATGTCCTGGCGGGTGGATGCGATCAAATCCGTGCGCCAGAACGGCCACGACCCGCCCTCCGCCCAGCAGCGCGCCCTTCATGGCCGCCACATCGATGCCTCGGGCTAATCCACTCACGACGACTATGCCGTGTGCTGCGCATTCCCTCCCGATGCGAAAGGCCATTCCCGCCGCATCGGACGTGCACCGCCGGGTACCCACTACCGCCACGCGCAGCTCATCACGTGCGCACCGTTCCCCCTTCATGTGCAGCACCTGAGGCGCCGTTCTGATTTCCGCCAATTCCGGTGGGTACTCCGGTTGCTCCCACGAGACGCTTCTCCCGCCGCAGCGCTCCACGGCCTCAAGCGCAGTCCCGGCCTGCCGCCATGCCTCACCCAGGTCCGGGCGGTGGCGTCGCATGCGTTCCCAAGCGGCGTCAAGTCCACCGCTCACCTCGACAAAGCGCGACACCCCCGCAGGACCCAGCCCTTCCAACGCGGCCAGAGCCAACCACCGCCGCACCCGTTCTTCGTTCATGCCGCAAACCTGCACCGGGGAGCCGCGTGGACTCCCACAGATTGTGCAGACGGAGCCCTCTGCTTTGTGCCTGTATGCCGAACCTCAGCAGACCCTTCGCATCTTGCACCCCATGATGCGGTTGTGGGCCTTTTTATTGTGCACCCTTTGTTTGGCCTCTGCCGAGGCCCAAACCCTTGTCGGCACGGTAACCGATGAAGCCGGCGTTCCTTACGTAGGCGCAACCCTCCACGTGGTCGGCAGCACCGCCGGTGCGGCGGCAGCAGCGGACGGCAGCTACCGGTTAGACCTGCAATCCTTTGCCGGAACGACCGTGCGCGTGCGGTGCTCGTTCGTCGGCATGGAACCCGCTGAAAAGCAGTTCCTGGTTAAAGACAACCTCGTTTGGAATGTGGTCCTAGCGCCACACGCCCTTGAAATCGGCCCGGTCGTGGTCAGTGCAGGCAGGTTCGAACAGCGGGCAGAAGAAGTCACGGTCTCGCTGGATGTGTTGCCACCGCGGATCGTGGAGCAACGGGGCACCACTTCCCTCGAAAATGCGCTTGAACAGACCCCGGGAGTGAGTTTTGTGGACGGAGAACCCCAAATCCGCAGCGGAAGTGGCTTCAGCTACGGCGCAGGGTCTCGGGTCATGATCCTCATCGATGACCTGCCCATCCTCAGCGGCGATGCCGGTCGCCCGAGTTGGGGATTTCTGCCCGTTGAAAACCTCGAACAGGTCGAAGTCATCAAAGGTGCAGCGTCCGTTCTCTACGGGAGTTCTGCCCTCAGCGGTGTGATCAATGTCCGCACCCGCTTCCCGGATGCACGGCCCCTGTCCCGCATCACCTTGCAGCACGGCCTATACAGCGCCCCGCGCACGCGCGCCGCACGCACATGGGAAGCCACGCCACAGCTTGCGAACATCCGCTTCTTGCACAGCCAACGACTTGGCGGATGGGACCTGGTGGTGGGCGGGAATTTTCTCGGCGATGACGGGCATTTGGCGCCGGTCGACCCGGCGCAGGAAACGGGATTCAACCCCTTCACCATCGACCGCTACGCGGCGAACAGCCAGGCCCGGGTCAATGCCGCATTGCGCCGCAGGACTTCGCGCATTCCGGGCCTGCAGTACGGCCTTGCGGCGAACTGGCAGTGGGGAGAATCGCTCAATACCCTCATTTGGCAACATGCCCCCGACAGCTTGTACGGAAGCTACGAGGGTGCAGCCACACGCACGCGGCAATTGATCGGCACCCTGGATCCCCATGTCACCTACCTCGGCTCGCGGGGCGTCCGGCACAGCCTGCGGGGACGGTGGCAACACCTGACAAATGGCAACAGCAACAGCCAAAGCAACGCCTCCGACGTATTTCACACAGAATATCAGATTGCCTTGGACGGCGAGCGGTGGGGCATTGAACACCTCCAACTCGTGGGCGGCGCCTTGCACCAAACGGCCCAATCAAACGCCGAACTCTACAGCGGCGGCTCCAGTGACGGCAACAACACCGCCCGCATCATGGGGGCGTACCTGCAAGTCGAAAAACGCTTCGGACCGCGGCTCAACACCTCATCTGGGATCCGCTACGAATCGTTCCAAGTGAACGCCATCCGTGCAGGCAAGCCCGTCTTTCGCGCCGGTTTGAACTGGACGGCCTGGAAGGGCGGTTGGCTGCGTGCGAGTTACGGCCAAGGGTTCCGCTTCCCCACAATCGCAGAGCGTTACATCCGCACGGGGCTGGGTTCGTTGCAGATCTACCCGAATGAAGATTTGTTCCCGGAGTTCGCTGAGTCGATGGAAATGGGATTTAAGCAGGGGCTGAAGTTCGGTGATTTTCAGGGGTTTGCAGACGTGGCTGTCTTCCGGCAGAACTTCACAAACTTCATAGAATTCACCTTCGGCCAATGGGGGAATCCGCAGGTGGATCCACTGGCTGGGTTGGGGTTCATGAGTGTCAATACCGGCGACAGCCGAGTGACCGGTGCAGAAGGATCCGTAGCCGGGCGCTGGGACCGCGAGTTCTTTGATTTAGACCTGCTGGTAGGGTATACCTTCACCCGGCCTGTAACCCTCACTCCGGACTACAATTACAGCCCGAATCCCGCGTATCCGGCGACCTACTCCTCCACGAGCCACGACACGACGAATTACCTGCTGAAGTACCGGTCGCCCCACCTGTTTCGAGGAGATGCCCACTTCTCCACCGGGCGGTGGTTTTTCGGGATGAGCTTGCGGTACCAAAGCCAACTGGAGAACTTCGATCAAGCGTTCATCCAGTTTGAAGAGTACGGGTTTGTGCGGTGGGGAGTCGCGGATTGGCTCGAAGCCCATCCGCGCCAACCGTGGGTCGCGGACCTGCGCCTCGGATGGAACCTCCGGCCAGAACTCAAGCTTTCCCTTGTCGTGAACAACCTGTTCAACTCGGAATACAGCCTGCGTCCATTGAACATGGAGCCGCCCCGGCTGACCCAACTCATGCTGACCTACGAACGCTCATGATCCTCGGCGTCATTCCGGCACGGTTTGCTTCTACCCGCTTTCCCGGTAAGCCGTTGGCCCTCGTCGGCGGGGTGCCGATGGTGGTGCGGGCCATGCGCCGTGCAGAGGAAAGTGGCGTGTTCGGGCAGCTTGTGGTCGCCACAGACGACGAGCGTATCGCGGCGGAAGTCGAGCGGTTCGGCGGGACTGCCGTCATGACATCGGAGCATTGCCCAAACGGGACGATGCGCTGCCGCGAAGCCACCCTGGCCATCGAGGCAGCTGGCGGCGCAGCGCCCGAAGCCGTTGTGAACATCCAAGGCGACGAACCGTTCGTTCATCCCGACTCGCTGCGCACCTTGGCCGAGCTGATCCTGCGGCCCGGAGCGGCGGTGGCCACCTTGGCGCTTCCTATGGCTGGGGAAGCGGTGGAACGGACGGACCCAAACCGGGTGAAGGTGGTGCGCGATCTCCACGGTCATGCTCTGTACTTCAGCCGGTCTCCCGTTCCATCGGGCGAGGGGCCGTGGCTAAAGCACATCGGTCTGTATGCCTTTACACGGGGGGCGCTTGAGGCATTGGCCCACCTGCATCCGACCCCCTTGGAACAGCGGGAAGGGCTCGAGCAGCTGCGCTGGCTCGAACACGGGTGGCGGATTGCGGTGGGCATCACTCCCCACGAGGCGCACGGGGTGGACACCCCTGAAGACTTGGAACGCATCCACCGCGAGCACCGTCACCTCCTGTAATTTTGGGATTTCTTGAACGTCTCTCCCGTGCACAACTTCCGACCATGATCCGAACCTTCACCCTTCCGGCGGCCCTTGTGGCCTTTACCTTTGCCATCGCCCTGTCCGGGTGCAAAGACGCAACCATGTCGGATTCCTCCGCTCCCAGTTTGAAAGCTTCTGACTATCCCGCTCCGCCTGTCGCTGCAGTCGAGCCCCATGAAACCGCAATCCACGACACCGTGCTCGTGGACAACTACTTCTGGATGCGGTTGTCCGATGAACAAAAGGAAGCTGAGCAACCCGATGCCCAAACGCAGCGCGTTCTCGACTACCTGAATGCAGAGAATGCCTACACCGACACGGTCCTTGCCGCGACGCGCAGTTTCCAGGACACCTTGTTCAACGAAATCGTCGGACGCATCAAGCAAGACGATTCGAGTGTACCGGTGAAAGACAACGGATACTGGTACTACACGCGGTACGAGCAAGGCAAGGAGTATCCCATCTACTGCCGGCGCGCAGGGACGATGGAGGCGCCGGAAGAAATCATGCTCGACGTCAATGCCATGGCGGAGGGATACAGCTACTACGCGGTCGGCGGCACATCCGTCAGTCCGGACAACCGGTTGCTGGTGTTCGGCGTGGATACGGTCAGCCGTCGCGAGTACACGCTGTACGTGAAAGATTTGGCCACAGGCGCCATCGCAGAAGAGTCCATCCCTGTCACCGAAGGAGGTGCGACCTGGGCGAACGACAGCAAAACGTTCTTCTACACGAAAAAGGACCCCGTCACCCTGCGTTCCTACCGCGTGTACAAGCACGTCCTCGGCACAACCGCCAGCGCTGACCCCCTGGTCTACGAAGAATCCGACGAGACCTTCAGCGTCGGCGTAGGAAAGACAAAGAGCGACAGGTTCCTCATCATCGCCTCGAGTTCTACGGTCAGCAGCGAATGGCACTTCCTCGACGCAAACACCCCGAGCGGAAAATGGCAGGTCATCGAGCCCCGCCAGCGGGACCTCGAGTACTCGGTCGACCACTACGGCGAGGAGTTTTACATCGTCACAAACCGGAACGCAAAGAACTTCAAGCTGGTGAAGGCCCCGGTGGCAAAGCCCGGACTCGCGAATTGGGTCGATGTCATTGCCCACCGGAATGAGACCTTGCTCGAAGGAATTGAAATCTTCAAAAATCACCTCGTGGTGGAGGAGCGCACCGGAGGTTTGACGCAGCTCCGGGTGAAGCGTTGGGACGGCTCCGCAGACTGGTACGTCGAATTCAATGATCCGGCTTACACGGCCTACGTGGGAGCAAATCCCGACTTCGACACCCCCCGGCTGCGCTTCGGGTATACGTCGCTTACGACGCCCACGTCGACCCTCGAAATCGATTTGGAATCGAAGGCGCAAGAGCTACTCAAGCAACAGGAAGTGGTCGGCGGTACCTTCAGCCCAGACAACTACGTGAGCGAGCGATTGCTCGTAAAAGCCACCGATGGCACCGAGGTGCCCGTCTCCCTCGTTTACCGGAAGGATACTGCCAAATCCACGGACAATCCGCTCCTGCTCTACGCCTACGGCAGCTACGGCTACAGCACAGATCCCTCGTTCTCGAGCACGCGCCTCAGCTTGCTCGACCGCGGATTTGTCTTTGCCATCGCCCACATCCGAGGCGGCCAAGAAATGGGCCGTGCATGGTACGAAAACGGCAAACTGTTCAATAAAAAGAACACCTTCACCGACTACATCGACTGCGGCAAAGCCCTCGTGGACCTCGGCTACACTTCACCCGATCACCTCTACGGCATGGGCGGCTCCGCAGGCGGCCTGCTGATGGGTGCTGTCATGAACATGGCCCCGGAACTGTTCAATGGCATCATCTCCGCCGTACCCTTTGTGGACGTGATCAACACCATGCTCGATGAGACCATTCCCCTCACGACCGGTGAGTTCGACGAATGGGGCAACCCGAAGGACAAGGCGTTTTTCGATTACATGCTCTCGTACAGTCCATACGACAACGTCCAAGCCAAGGACTACCCGCATACATTGGTCACCACAGGTTACTGGGACAGCCAAGTCCAGTACTGGGAACCCGCGAAATGGGTAGCCAAACTCCGCGCCCACAAAACAGACGACAACCTCTTGTTGCTCCACTGCAACATGGAAACCGGACATGGCGGCGCTTCCGGGCGCTTCAAGCGCTTCCGCGAAACGGCCATGGAGTACGCGTTCCTCCTCATGCTTGAAGGCACTGTATCATGAAATTCCGCCGCCTCGTACTCCAAGAACTCCGCGAAGTCGAATCTGAGTTCGTCAAGTTCCTCGCCTCCCAGGGTGTCACCTCCGACCTCTGGATCCGCATGCAATCCGATTCTTCCGTGCTTGAACAGCAACTCGACGCCTTCAGCGACCTGTTCTGGGAAAGCCGGCTTGCGGGCATCAACTACCTGATGCGGGATGACGGCGAGCGCGTTTGGCACTTTGCGTTCGGCGACACGAATGCCGTCTGTTTTGCGTTGAAAAAGCCGGACGAAACCGGCATCCAATCCGCAGAAAGCGGTGTCAAGACCTACGCCGCTTCGGACCGCTCGAAAGAACTCTACGACTTGCTCGAACAGGGAGCTCAACCGGTAGACGGCAAGGCATTCACCTCGCTGGCCAGCCGCACAAAAATTGAAGATCCTGCAGCGAACCGCGCATCTCAGACAGCCGTCGCGGATTGAGCCCCCCGGTTGCTCAGCTGCACGTAGAGGAAAGTCGAACGGATTCGCGGACGATTTCGTCCATGGCGCCTTGCCTCCTGTGTGGCTGCGGTATTCCGGATGTCCTGCTTCAGGCAACGCCCGCTGCACCTCCTCCCTGTTCGTGCGCTGCTTCGCCTAAATCTTTTACGGCAGCGTAAAAGCCCTGTTCCGTCAGCTCAACCAAATGCTTGGCCTTGAGGCCCGCTGCACGCGCACCCTCCACATGCTGCAGGCTGTCATCGATGAAACGGGTGCGGGCCGGATCCAATTTATGCAGTGCGCACAGGTGGAGGAACGCTTCAGGATGCGGTTTGCGCAAGCCCAACTCGTGGCTGAAGTGCAGCGCCTCAAAGTGTGTCGTAAACAGCGCCCAGTCTCCAGAAGCAGTCAGTTCAGAGGTGAACGCACGGGCGTGCAGCGCATTTGTATTGCTGAATAGAATGAGCCGGTAGGAGCGGGCGAGCAGGGGAATCGCTGCACGGGTCCACGGCTGCAGGCCGATCAGGATGCTGTTCCATGCGTCGGCAACCGCAGCGAGCGACGTGCCGGGTGCACAGTGCGAAGCAAGGGCGGAAAGGAATTCTGCTTCAGAGAGTTGACCCGTTTCGAGGGCATCGAGGAGGGGTTGCTGGGCGGCCTTGTGGTAGATTTGGTCAAACCCTGTGGCTCCTAAAGCAGCAAAGGCCCGCACCGGCGCATCGTAGTCAATGGCGTACAAAACGCCCCCGAAATCTAAAACGAGTGCCTCCTGCGGATTCACGGCAGCCGGCGCACCCAAGCCCCTCCGAACCCAGATTCGGCCGCTTCGAACCGGGCGGACTCAGCAGCAGTGAACTCCGCATACCCGCCCCAAACGACCAAGGTCATGCCATCCTCCCGCAGCGAAGTCCGCGCCGGACGGCCCTGCAACGCCAAACGGTGCGCAAGCCGCTCCGCATTCGCGGACACAGCGAACGCCCCGACTACCACCTCGAACGGCGCTTCCTCCACAGCTTCCTGGGCCGCTGCTTCCTCTGCTGTCACCGGGGCCATCGGCTCCATCACGGGAGTAGCAGGCGGCACCGCCTCATCCACGATCCGAACCCCCCGCTCAGAAACCTGCTCTGACCTGAAATGGAATGTGATTTCATGCTGATCTCCAGCCCATGCTGCGTCGTAGACCGCATCCACGGGTGGTGAAGGAAGGGCCAATGCTTCTACCGAAAAGCGCGGGAGGTACCCTGCAGTGGCATCGGCAGGCGAAACCGTCCAGCCGAACCGATCCGCCGGGGCACCGGTACCGAGCCACAGGGCTGCCCCGACCGTAACAGGCAAGGCCAACACAGCAGCAACGCGAAGGAGTTGGCGGCGGAACGGAACCACCGGTGTCCCTGTGTGGACCAAATCCCCGACAGGTTCCGCTGGGTGGAGTTCCGGCAAGCCGGCGCATGGGATGAGCGGGATACGCTGCAATCCGAAAGTCCGGAGGACCCGTTCCAACTCCGCATCCACCACAAAACGCACCCCCTCATCCGCGCGGTACAACCGGCCCACGCCCGTCAAAATCACCGGTTCACCCGCTGCGAGGACATTCCGCATCGCGGCGGCCTCCTGTTCGACAACGGCAAGCGCTTCGGCGTAGGGCAGTCCGGCGTCCACCGCGAGGGCATGGGCGAGTACCCCGTCGTTGTGGATCAGCCGGGGGTTGAACACCACCTCCCGTCCCGGCGGCACAAGCACCCGCGCATCTGCATCGTAACGTGCGGGGACGACGTGGAACACGAACCCCCCGAGTCCCGGGACGACGACACAATCGTGGTCGAGGAACAACCGACGGAGTTGAAGGGCAA
>CAZMNI010000081.1:0-8936 GCA_964567615.1 uncultured Chryseobacterium sp. | reverse complement strand
GGCCCTTGTGCATTCCAGGAGGTTCGTGTGAAAGGTACACTTTCATGTACCTTGGCGGCATAACCTACCGACATGGAGACAGCAACGCGCCCCCGGCTTTCGTTTTGGCAGATCTGGAACATGAGCTTCGGCTTCCTCGGCATCCAGTTCGGATTCGCGCTGCAAGGGGGGAACATGAGCAGGATTTTCCAAACCCTCGGTGCGGAAAAAGATGAGCTGCCGCTGTTGTGGATCGCTGCGCCGCTCACGGGATTGCTTGTGCAGCCCATCATCGGGTACTGGAGCGACCGGACATGGAGTCCGCGGTGGGGGCGCAGGCGGCCCTACTTTTTGCTGGGCGCGGTGCTTTCTTCGTTGGCCTTGTTTTTCGCGCCCTACAGTTCTGCTTTGTGGATGGCGGCCGGTTTTTTGTGGGTACTTGACGCGTCCATCAACATCAGCATGGAGCCGTTTCGCGCCCTGGTGGCGGACAAGTTGGGGGAGGAGCAGCGCTCGTTTGGGTTTGTAATCCAAACCCTCATCATCGGTGTGGGCACGTGGGTGGCTTCCAACCTGCCCTGGCTCGTCACACAGCTCGGCGTTTCAAACACGGCCGAGGCGGGGGAAGTGCCGGCCAGTGTGCACGTTTCGTTTGCCATCGGCGCGGCTGTGTTCTTGGGGTCCATCCTCGTCACGGTGTTCACGACCGACGAGACGCCGCCGACCCCTGAAGAGCAAGAGGCACTTTCCGGAGGTGCATTCGGCGGGGGCAAAGGGGTGCGGGCCATTTTCACCGCCATCGGCGAAATGCCGGCGACGATGCGTCAACTGGCGTGGGTCCAGTTTTTCAGTTGGTTCGCGTTCTTCACCATGTGGAGTTTTGCGACGCCGGCTTTGACAGAACACGTTTTTGCAGCTCCCATGCCGGAGGAAGGCACCCTTGACCATGCGGCAAAGTTTGCGTCCTACAACGAAGCATCGAATGCCGTGTCCAGCGCCATGGGCGTGTACGGGCTGAGTTCAATGGGATTTGCTTTGGTCCTTGCGGTGTGGACCGCTCGCAGGAAGATCCACCGGCAGGCCGTTCACGGATTCTGCTTGGTCGCGGGGGGCGCGGGTTTCCTCGGCATGTACTTGCTGGGTCCGGAAACATCGCATTTGCTTTCCGTGTGCTTTGCGCTGATCGGGCTGGCGTGGGGCAGCATCCTGTCCATGCCCTATGCCCTTGTGGCTTCTGCCTTGCCCGAAGACCGCATGGGCATGTACATGGGCATCTTCAACATGTTCATCGTCATTCCCCAAATCATCGCGGCCCTCGGCGCGATCACCTGGCTGTATCCGCTCCTGGGCGATGGCGTGATTTTCACCATGGTCCTCGCGGGCATTTCCTTGATGCTGGGCGCAGCAGCAACACTGGCGGTGCGCACACCGCAGCCGTAAAAAAATCTGAAATGCACAAGGTGTATTCTGTACACCTTCACTTAACTTTACGTCAACCCGAAGTGATCTTTTGCGGAGGCGTAAGGCATTTTGGGCGAATTTGAACCGAATCAACCTTCACCGAATGCGTCATTTCTTTCTCACCCTCTGGGTGTGTGGCCTCGCTCTGGCGGGCTCGGCCCAAACGATGATCAATGTCACCTGGCAGGTCGACATGAGCGAAGTCGGAGCAAATCCGGCAGGTGTCTTCGTCGCCGGATCCTTCCAGGGGTGGACACCCGGTGCAAGCCAATTGACCGACCCCGACGGCAATGGCATCTACACCTATACCCAGCAAGTTGCAGCGGGCACGTACATCATGTACAAGTTCCTGAATGGTCCTGGCTGGGCGTGGGTTGAAAACGTGCCTGCTGCCTGTGGGAACACAGCGGATAACAACAACCGCTTCGTTACCCTCGGGTCCACCGACACGGTCCTGCCGGTGGTGTGTTTCAGCGAGTGTGTCGCGTGCAATGAGGAGATTCCAACCGTGCCGGTGACGTTTCGTGTGGACATGTCGCAGCAAACGGTGAACCCGAATGGCGTGCACGTAGCCGGATCCATGCAGGGCTGGAATCCCGGTGGGACGCAACTCAGTGATGCGAACGGGGACGGCATCTACGAGGTCACATTGCAGCTGCCTGCGGCAAGCTACCAGTACAAGTTTGTGAACGGGAATGCGTGGGGAACGGACGAATCTGTTCCGTCATCGTGTGCGGTAAACAACAACCGGGAAGTAGTGGTCGGAAGCACCCCGGTGACCGTCGCGAGCTGTTTCGGGCAGTGCACGGCCACGTGCGCCGCACCTACACCTGCAGCGAACATTACGTTCTCTGTGGATGCTTCGCTCATTGAAGTGGCGCCTTCGGGAATTTGGCTCGCGGGATCGTTTACCACGCCAGCTTGGCAAGCGGGATCGATTGCGATGTCAGATGCCGACGGAGACGGGGTGTGGACGGCTACAGTGAACGTGTCCGGTGCAGCTGAGATCGCCTACAAATTCTTCAACGGCGACCCGTATGTCAATGGCCAGCAAGTCAATGCAGGCGAGGAGACGGCGAACTTTGCAACGGCCGGCTGCGGCGCTTCAAACGGGGTGGGCGGCTACAACCGCATCCACACCCGGAGCGGCCAGCCGGAAGTGCTCCCTACCACATGCTTCAACTACTGCACCTCGTGTCCGCAAGGGGTTCCGGGGTGCACCGACGCGGATGCGTTGAATTTCGATGCAGATGCGACCACCGATGACGGCTCGTGCCAATTCCTCGTCACCCTGCGCGTCAACATGTCCAACACCACCGTGAATGCGGCCGGTGTGCATGTGGCCGGCGGTTTCCAGGGCTGGAATCCAGGAAATACGGACGTGCCTTACCTTGGGTTCGGAGTGTACGAAATCACGGTAAGCCTCACGAATGGGACACACGAGTACAAGTTCATCAACGGGGACGCATGGGGTGCGGACGAATCGGTGAGCGGATGCGGAAATGGTGGAAACAGAACCGTAACGGTGAACGGAGCGAATGTGGTTACGGTCGCGGCGTGCTTCGGGAGCTGCGACGCATGCGCGGGATGCACCGATCCATTCAGCTTGGAGTTCGATCCCTTCGCGGGGTCAGACGATGGTTCGTGCGACACGCCGCGCGTGCTCGGGTGCACATACGAGGAAGCTACGAACTACAACCCGGCCGCGAACATCGAGGACGGCTCGTGCATCGTGGATGCGGCGAATCCATGCCCAGGCGATTTGAACGAGGACGGCGTCGTGGGAACGCCGGATTTGCTGGTGTTCCTGGCGGCCTTCGGTACGGATTGCGACTGATTTTGAGCGCATTGAATAGAAGCCGTCCTGCCTTCTCGGCGGGGCGGCTTTTTTACTTCGGGCTGGTGGGTTGCTGGGGGATGTTTGCTCCGGCCGCAGCCGTCGCCCAAATCCAGGACCCGCGCGACGCGGTCATCTACTTCGCGATGACGGATCGGTTTGCGGACGGCGACTCGGCGGCGAACACGGCGTTGGGCGATGCGCGCAGCAGTGCGTTCGATCCCGGCCGGGACGACCGGTTCCACGGCGGGGATGTGCGGGGTGTGTTGAAACACCTCGACTACATCCAGGGGCTGGGGGCGACGGCCGTTTGGCTCACCCCTCCGGTGCTGAATGCCTCGTGGAACATGGACTCGAGTTTTACGGGCTACCACGGCTACTGGGCACGGGATTTCGCCACGCCCGATCCCCGGTTCGGGAGTTGGGACGACTGGCGTGCGCTTTCGAACGCCTTGCATGCCCGCGGAATGGGCCTCATCCAGGACATGGTGGTGAACCACACGGCGGATTTCTTCTCCATCGAACGGGGTGCGTACGATCCGCAGCCGCTGGCACCGCCGTTTCACCTCAACAATCCGGACAATCCGACGCATCGGGCAGCCGGCATTTACCACTGGACGCCGGAAATTCGCGACTACGGGAAACGCAGGCAGGTACTCACGCATGCCCTCTCCGGGCTCGACGATTTGAACACGCGCAATCCTGCGGTGCGTGAGGCCCTGCGGGCGGCATACGGCACGTGGATGCGCGAACTCGCGCTCGATGGAATTCGGTTTGACACACAGAAGTATGTGGAGCGGAGTTTTTGGCCGGATTTTTTGTGGACCGGTGGGGAGTATCCGGGGATGGAGCGGCTTGCTGCCGAGGCGGGGAGGCCGCTGTTCACCTTCGGCGAGGTATGGAACGAAAGCGGTCCACGGGACACGCGTGGGGAACGGTACATCCGCCGCTACCTCGCCGGTGGGGACGAACGCGGGGTCGATGCCTGCCTGAATTTCCCCTTGGCGGCGACGCTCCGGGCGGTGTTTGCCCGTGGGGCTTCGGTGGAGGATTTGGCCTACCGCATCGAGGCCCAAGCGCGGGTGATGCGCGATCCTACGACGGATTGGGTGCATTTCCTCGACAACCACGACATGCCGAGGTTCCGGGCGGAGGGGACGGAGGCAGCGTTTCGGCAGGCCATGCGGACGCTGTTGCTGTTCCCCGGCGCAGTGGCCGTGTATGCCGGTACGGAGCAAGGGGACCGGGAAGTCCGGGCAAATCTGTTCGGACGGCTGGACGCGGGCAGCGAAGCGTACACGTGGATGCAAGCGGCCCTCGCAGCGCGGGCTGCTACCGTGCCGTGGCGGCGTGCGTGGCCCGAAGTGGTGGTAGCAGATGCCCAGTATGCGGGGTTGCTGGTACTGCGGTCGGTGTGGGAGGGAGACACGGTTTGGACGGTGCTCAATGCTTCGGACGACCCGCGCGCGTTTGCGGATGTGCGCGCACCCGGGATGCGCGCAGGTGCGGCCCAAACGGTGTGTGTGGAGGGCGCAGAGCCGGTGTTCGAGGCCGCAGCGAATGAGTTTTCTTGGCTCTACCTCCCGCCGCGCGCTTGGATGGCATTTCGGTTGACGGGAAATGAAGTCCCTGCGCGGCGAGAGGAGATGGCACAGGCTTGGTCCGTGAACGGAACGTTGCAACCGTTCGAGCCGGTGAACTTGTCACACGGAAACTACGAGGTCGTTCGCTGGAACACTGACGCGGCGGGCATTCCAGTGGGGGTGGACACCGTGGAGCGGTTCCGGGTGGTGGAACCGCGGATTTCCCGTGTTCGCATGCGCGACCCGCGCGGAGACGACCGAGGCCGAGACGGGAAGTTGACGTATCCCACCTCCGAAGGATTCGCACACCGAGGCGATTTGCGGGGCTTGCGCGTCGTGGAACGTGGAGCGACCTGGGAGGTCGAAGTTCGCTTACGGCGGCGGCATTCGCAGGTTTGGAATCCCCCTGCGGGATTTGATCACGTCGAGGTGGGCGTGTGGTTCGCGGTCTCGGGTGGAGGCATGAAGGAGTTGCCCGGTATGCAGGCGTCCTGGGAGGGGCCGGGTGGGCTGGCATACGGGTTCCGGGCGTCGGGCTGGCAGTTGGTGGCGTGGGACGCGGGCGGTGCAGCGCCTCCGCCGAAGTTTTTAGGGGCCCGTGGCCGCACGCTCCGGTGGGAGATGCCGCGCATTCCGGGCTGTATGGCTGTGTGGGTCACCACGTGGGATGCGGACGGGATGGGGGTGCCGCGGCCGGTGCAACCGCTGGCTGGGCCGTATGAATTTGGGGGAGGAGCGGCGGGCACGCCGCGGATTATGGACGAACTTCACGGCCATGTGCGGCAATGAATTGCGGAAAGGGGTGTGGGCGATGGGTTGGTTGCTGTCCGCCGCCGGGCCGGCGGCGTCCCAAACGCCCGCCGAGCCCGTTTGGGCTGACGAATTCAACGGACCGGGCATCAGCACTGCGAACTGGACGCTCGAAACCGGAACAGGTGCCCAGTACGGTCTCGTCGGCTGGGGCAACAACGAATTGCAGTATTACACAGGTTCTCAGCAGAATGCCTACGTAGCCGATGGCAGGTTGCACATCGTGGCGCGTGCTGCGTCGCTCGGCGGGATGGCATACACGTCGGCTCGCCTGATGTCACGCGGCAAGGTGTTCGGAACGCACGGTCGGATCGAGGCGCGGATTCGGATTCCGAGCGGCAAAGGGCTTTGGCCGGCATTCTGGATGCTCCGGGAAAACGGTGTTTGGCCGGGCGAAATCGACATCATGGAGGTCATCGGGTCCGTACCCTACCGCCTGCATGCCACCAGCCACCAAGGTGCTTTGCCGAACCTGTTTTCGCTGGGCGGCCATCTGGATGCCCCCAACGGCGTGGATTGGACCCAAGATTTTCACGTCTACGGCGTCGAATGGTGGCCCGGTTCCATCGTGTGGACCATCGACGGGGAACCCTATTACGAAGTGAACAAGGCGGACATCCTACCGAACCACGCGTGGCTGTTTGAAGAGGACATGTACCTGTTGTTGAATTTGGCGGTGGGCGGGAACTGGCCGGGCGCGCCGGATGCAACCACGGTCTTTCCTGCACACATGGAGGTGGATTGGGTCCGGTGGTTCGACCTGCCCACTGCTGCGCTGCCCGTCACCTTTCGCCTCGACGCGAATACGCTGGGATTGAGTGCATCAGACATCGTTCACCTGAACGGTTCCTTCAACGGATGGTGTGGAGGGTGCACCCCGATGGTACACAACGGTTCCGGTCAGTGGTCCAAGGTCCTTTACCTGCCGCCGGGCGTGCACGAATACAAGTTCACGGTGAACGGTTGGTCGGGCGTTGCGGATTCCATGACGCCTGGTGACGTGTGCACCCTTTCCACCTACGGGCCTGGCATCACGTATGTTAACCGTTTCGTGGTCGTCCAGGATGAGCCGGTGAGTTTAGGCGCAGTCTGCCTGCACAGCTGCTTGACCTGCTCCGGCGGTGTGCCGGTCATGAACTCCACCTTCACGTTTCGAATGCACGACCCGTCGCATACCGGCGGGACTGCGGAATGTGCCATCCCGGGTGTCGGTGTCTTTCCGATGCAGGCAGGTGCTGCCGGCGCTTACCGCGTCACGGTGCAGGTTCCTGCAGGGGCAACCTACCAGTACCGGATGAACGGGGTGCCAGAAGTGCTCCCTGCAGGCTGTCCGCCGCGTACCGTGCCTGCCACGGGTGGGTTTGCCCCATTTGCCGACTGTTTTGCCGCCTGTGTGGGGTGCGGGACCTGCGGGCAGCCGGGGATGCAGGGGTACAATCCATTTTCTTCCTTCTCCGGTGGATGCGACGACGGCCCTTGGGTGGTCGGGTGCACCGTGCCTGCTGCGGCGAACTACATGCCCGAGGCAGCGTGGGATGACGGTTCGTGCATTCCGAGCGAGGAGGAGTCCTGCCCGGGGGATGAGGATGCCTCGGGTACAGTGACGGTCTCGGACTTGCTCATTCTTCTCGGAGTTTTCGGGAATCAATGTGTTGAATGATAAAGAGATGTATTGCAGTGTGAAGTCGATGTAGAGGTAAGATTTGAGGATGTGTAGGGGTGTTCGATGTACACAGAAGGTGGTATTTTGAACTTCCAGTCGTAACTTTATGTTAAATTGAATTTCACGAAAACCGAAATCATGCGTTTACACTCTTTCCTACTTTGTTGCGTGCTGCTGTGTACGGCGGGCGCCGGGGTGGCCCAGAATGCGGTCACCTTTCGGGTAGACATGTCTGAATACACGGGCACCTATGCCTACTCTGGCGTGTTCTTGAATGGCGGTTTCAACGGATGGTGCGGTGCATGTGCACCGATGTCCGATGCGAACGGTGACGATATCTGGGAAATCACCATCAGCTTGCCCGCGGGCAACCACGAGTACAAGTTCACCTTGGATGGATGGTCCGGCCAAGAAATGTTTGCCGGCGGCGAACCGTGCACTTTGACTACCGGAAGTTTCACAAACCGCCTTGTCACGGTGACCGGTCCCGCTACCCTGGATGCAGTTTGCTGGAACGTGTGTGCGACCTGTGACGCTCCCGCACCGATTCCCCAGCAAGTGAAGTTTGATGTTGACATGTCAAACTATGGGGCCGCCTTCGGAACGGTCAACCTGAACGGTTCGTTCAACGGTTGGTGTGGCGCTTGCGCCCAAATGACAGATCCCGACGGAAACGGAGTGTATTCCATCACCTTGACACTTGCTCCAGGTACCTACCAGTACAAGTTCACCACGGACGGTTGGAACGATCAAGAAGCCCTCGTTTCCGGATCAGCGTGCACGTCCACCATCGATGGGTACACAAACCGCTCGGTGACCGTAGCGGACGTTGCCATCGATTTGACGGACGTGTGCTGGGAGAGCTGTGCAACCTGCACCGATCCGAGCTCTGTGCCGGTCGCGGTCACTTTTGCTGTGGACATGGCCGGCTATGCAGGAACGTTCAATTTCGTCAATGTTAGCGGTTCGTTCAACGGCTGGTGCGGAGATTGCTGGCAGATGGCAGACGGCGATGGCGATGGCGTTTACACGCTGAGCACAACGCTGATCCCCGGAACCTACGAGTACAAGTTCACGCTCAACAACTGGGCCCAGCAGGAGCAATTCACACCGGGAACATCCTGCACCAGCACCATCGGTGGATACACAAACCGTACGCTGACGGTCACTCCGACTGGGACATCGATTCCGGAAGTTTGCTGGAACAGCTGCTCCGCTTGTCCCGCTGGAGTTGTGGGCTGCATGGATGCTACGGCGCAGAACTACAACTCTGCAGCGACAGTTGCCAGCGGCAGCTGCCAGTACCTCGTGACATTCCGTGTTGACATGGCAAATGCAACGGCTGCACCTGGCGGAGTGTACATTGCCGGTGGCTTCCAAGGATGGAATGCAAATGCAACTCCGATGAGCTACCAAGGGTATGGCGTGTATGGAATCACCATTGCCTTGACCGAAGGGGTCCAGGAGTTCAAGTATTTGAACGGTGGTGTGTGGAGCGGGGCTGAGGACTTTACCGGCGATGCGTGTGGTTCAGCATATGGCAACCGCACGGTTGTTGTCGGTTCAAACACAACGCTGGATGTGGTGTGCTTCGATTCATGTG
>CAZMNI010000080.1:0-8963 GCA_964567615.1 uncultured Chryseobacterium sp. | reverse complement strand
ACATCGAAGTGCCCGGCGTAGGCGAGCGCGTCATCAAGTGGTTTGGCATCCTGCGCCCGACGGATTTGGATACGTTCTAAAGTGTTAAAAAAAGAGGGAATGCGCCGGCGGACGTGAGGCAGAGGCAGACCTTTGCACCCATGTTCCGCGGTGCCTTGCTCGTGCTGCTGGCGGCCTGGGCGGCCGCTGCCGCAGCCCAAACCCCCGGCCGGACCTCTGCCATCAGCGGCACGGTCGTCGATGCCAGCACCGGTGAATCCCTCATCGGCGCCTCGGTCCTGTGCCTTGACCGCGCTGCGACCGGCACCACCACGAACGCCTACGGGACGTTCAACCTCCTGCTCGACGGCGGCTGCACCCACGTGGCGGTGCGCTTCATCGGCTACGTGACGGACACCCTACGCCTTCCACTTCCCGCCGGTCCGGTGCGCGTCGAGTTGCGCCCCGTCACCCTCGACCTCGGCACCGCAGAAGTTGTGGCAGAGGGCGCGACCGCCCTCGAACGCGCCTCGCGGCTGGGCAGCGTCGAACTGCGGCCCTCGGAAGTCCGGGCCATTCCGCAGCTCTTCGGCGAGCGCGACGTCATCAAGGCCATCCAGCTGCTGCCCGGCGTGCAGGCCACGTCCGAAGGGGGTTCCGGATTCTACGTCCGCGGGGGAGGGGCGGACCAAAACCTCGTCCTGCTGGACGAGGCCCCCGTCTACAACCCCAGCCACCTGCTCGGCTTCTTCAGCATTTTCAACGGCGATGCCATCAACTCGGCAGAACTCTACAAGTCCGGCATTCCCGCCCGATACGGAGGCCGCGCCTCGAGCGTGCTCGACGTCCGCATGAAGGACGGCAACGCGAAGAAACTCACCGCGTACGGCGGCATCGGCTTGATTTCCAGCCGGCTGACCATCGAGGCGCCGGTGGCACAGGGTCGCGGATCGCTGCTTGTTTCCGGCCGTCGGACCTATGCGGACCTCTTCTTGCTGCTTTCGAAGGAAGAAGCACTGCAGAACACCGACCTTTATTTCTACGACTTGAACGCCAAGTTCAGTTACCGACTGAACGACCGGCATCGGGTGTTTGGGTCGTTTTACGGCGGCCGGGATGATTTCGATTTCAGCGACAACTTCCTGCTCCGGTGGGGCAACCGGACCGGCACGGTGCGCTGGAATGCCCTGTGGTCGGACCGGTTGTTCGGGAATACGTCGGTGATTTGGAGTGACTTCGCGTACCGGCTCGGCTTCGGGAACGAGGAGTTCGGGTTCTTCCGCGATGCGGGCATCCGCGATGTGCAGCTCAAAGAAGACCTCACGTGGTATGCCCATCCCGACCACACCGTTCGCGGGGGCTACCAAGGCATCCTCCACACGTTCACGGACGAGGTCAGTTTTGCCGCCGGCAGCAACGGGACCACCTTCGATTCGGCTCCCCGCAGGGTCGCCCTTGAATCGGCGGCTTACCTCGAGGACACCTGGACGGTGGGTCCGCGCTGGAAGGCCTTGGTCGGCCTGCGCTATGCGCGGTTTGACCTCGTGGACGGGCCGCTGTACCGGCTCAATGCCGAGCGCGAACTCGACGGCGACGTGGAGGACATGCCGTCCGCAGCGGACGGGGCGCACGGGCAAGGCGGCTTCGAGCCGCGGGTGGCGGTCGAAGGCGCGTTGACCGAGCGTTTGGGCCTCAAACTGAGCGCAGAACGCAACCGGCAGTACCTGCACCAAGTGAGCAACACGTCGGCCGGAAACCCGACCGACTTGTGGATTCCCGCTTCGAACAACATCGCTCCCATTGTCGCCGACCAAATCAGCCTCGACTTCACCTCCGGATCCCTGGACGGCGCCTTCACCTGGACGCTCGGCGGATACTACAAGCAGCTCGACGACGTGCTCGAATTCAAATCCGGCGCAGACGTGTTCGCGCCCACCACACTCGAATCCGAGGTCATCGCAGGCAGCGGGGAGGCCTACGGTGCAGAGGTACTGCTGCGCCGGAGCACTGGCCCCCTCACCGGGTGGATCAGCTACACGCTCAGCCGGTCCTTCCGCACTTTCGAACAGGTGGACGGAGGTGCCCGGTTCCCGGCACCTTCGGACCGCATCCACAATGCCGCGGTGGTGGTGATGTGGGAGGTCAGCCCGCGGGCGGTGCTCTCGGCGAATTGGGTCTACCACACGGGCGATCCGGCGACCTTCCCATCGGGCTTTTACTACTTCGACGGCCGCCTCGTCCCGCAGTACACCGAGCGCAATGCCGGTCGCTTTCCGGCTTACCACCGGCTCGACGTGGGCGTCACCTTGCGCCGCGGAGCAAAGCCCGCTGCCCGGGCGTGGGCGAACGGCGAATGGAACTTCTCGGTGTACAACGCCTACGGCCGAGAAAACACCTACCTCATTGATTTCCGTGAATCTGAGACGGAGCCAGGCCGGATAGATCCGGTGTCCATCGCGCTGTTCAAATGGGTTCCGTCGGTTTCGTACGATTTCCGCTTCTGACCATGACACGATGCCTTGCCCTGTTGATCGGATGCGCAGCCCTGCTCCTTGCGGGGTGCGAGAAGATCATCGAACTCGACACACAGCCGCACGAGGCCCTGCCTGCGATTTCGTTGCGGCTCGATGCCGCTACCGGAATCGTCTTCGGGTCCGCGACGCGCTCTGTGGATTTCTATGCCCCTGCGAACCCCGATCCGGTGCAGGAGGTGGTGGTCACGCTGACGGGACCGGATGGGATTTCACACACGATCACCGCCGATCTCGGCTTCATCTCGGGCCAGGCGGCGGCGTATGCGGAGGGCGACCTCGTCACGGCGGAGGTGGAGATTGACGGGCAGGTGTACCGCGCGTCGGAAGTCGTGGCGCCTGCGTTGGGGCTGGATTCGCTCGAAGTGCGCCCCTTCGAGGGGTTTGGGTTCGGAATGCCGATGGATTCGGTGTACCAAATTTTCTGCCACCTCCCCGCCGCCCCGGTCCGCAATGTCCTCATCGAGGCCATCGTGAACGGGGAGTACCTCACGGAAACGGTCCAATGCTTCAAAACCAGTGGCGAAGGACCGACGGTGGTGCCGGTTCTTTGGGGCCGCACATTCGAGCCGGGCGACGTCGTGGACGTGTTTGTTTGGTCCCTGCCCGAGAATTCCTACGACTTCTGGGTCACCCTCGGGGCTGTGGCGGACGGAGGGGGGCCTGGTTCCGTGCCGGGCAACCCCTTGAACCACTGGAACCGCCCGGCCCTCGGCCATTTTACCCTCGCGCCTGCCTCCACACGTTCAATCACCCTTCCATGACCCTTCCCCCTGCACTCAACGGGGCCTTGCGGCTGCTTTCCGGCGCCGCCGTTCTCGCCCTCGGCTTCGGGCTCATGAAGATGCTCATCGGCATGAAGGAGGAGGCTCCGACGTCGATGCCACCGCCTGCAGAACGGTTGGTACGTGTGGAGGAGGTGCGCAACGGCGAGGTGGTGGCCCAGGTGCCCATCGAGGGGCGCGTCGAGGCCGTCGACCGCATGGACGTCCTTGCAGAGGTGGGCGGGGTGCTGTTGCCGGGAGGCAAGGAATTCCGGGAAGGGGTGGCGTTTCGCAAAGGGGAGGTGTTGCTGCGGCTCGACGACAGCGAAGCCCGGGCGGCGTTGACGGGTTCGCGGGCCTCTTTTTTGCAGGCACTCGCAGGGGGACTCGCAGACTTCCGGATGGATTTCCCGGACCGGGCGGCGGTGTGGGAGGGCTGGGCACGGAGCATTCGACCGGAGCGTGCATTGCCTGAGATGCCCGAGCCCGGTAGTGACCGGGAGCGGTTTTTTTGGGCCAATCGAGGAGTATTAGGCAGTTACCACAGCATTCGATCTTCCGAGGAACGGCTGGCAAAGTACACGGTACGGGCGCCGTTCGACGGGGTAGTGGCGACGGCACTGGTCGATCCTGGATCCCTTGTGCGGGCCGGCACCCCGGTGGGGACGTTGGTCGGAGGTTCTGCGCTGGAGATGCGATCGGCGTTGCGGGCGGATTACCTCGAGGTGGTGCAGGTCGGGGATGAAGTGAGCTGCCTCGATGCAAACGGCAAGGAAGTGGCACGGGGACGTGTCGCACGCATCACGCGCAACATCGACGCCACCTCCCAAACCGCTACCGTGTACTGCAGCATTTCCGCAACCGGGAAAGGCACATCCCAGCTCCGAGATGGCATGTACCTGAACGGCAAGGTGCGCGGACGTACCTTCAAAGACGCCGTTGCGGTGCATCCGGGGATTTTTACGGCAGGCAACAGGGGCGTGTGGAGCATCGGAAAGGAAGGGGAACTCGTGGACCTCCCGGTGGAAGTGGCGTTTCTATCGGCGGAAGTGGGGATTGTGCGGGGAGTGCCGGACGGGACGCGGGTGCTGGCCGCACCGGCAGCCGGGGCACGGGCAGGTTTGGCCGTGAAAATCGCCGAGTGATGCGCGGCGCCATCACGTACTTCATTCGGTACGCCATTGTCGGCGATTTGATCACGTTCGCCATCCTGCTCGCGGGGGTGGCCAGCCTGGGCAAAATCCGGTCAAACTTTTTCCCAGAGGTCGATTCGAAGGTCATCCTCGTCCAAGTGGTGTACCCGGGAGCTTCTCCGGCTGAAATCGAAGAGGGGGTCGTCGCGAAAATCGAGGAGAATCTGCAGGGCATCGCCGGCATCGACCAGGTGCGGTCGGTATGCACGGAGAATGCAGGAACCATCACGGTGGAGACGGTGGATGCAAACCGCACCGATGCGGTGCTCCAAGACGTCAAAAATGCGGTGGACCGGATTGCTTCCTTCCCGGTGGGCATGGAGCCGCCCATTGTGTTCAAGCGGGAGGCCATCGGGACGGCCATGGTGCTGGCGTTGAGCGGCACGGAGGATTTGGCGCAGCTGAAGGAAGAAGCCCGAAGGATTGAGCAGACGCTGCGCGGGATGGAGGGCATCAGCCAAGTGGAACTCAGCGGTTTTCCGGATGAGGAAATCGAAATCCGCGTGCGCGAAGACGAGCTCCTTGCGCGTGGGCTGACGATTCCCCAAGTGGCTGCTGCGGTGCGCGCAGCGAACATCGAGGCCACGGGTGGCAAGGTGCGGACGGAGGGCCGGGAACTTGTGGTGCGCGGGCGGTACCGGCAGTACCGCGCGGAGGAGCTGCGCAACATCGTCGTGAAGGCAGATCCGGACGGACGGCAAGTTCGCCTCAACGAAATCGCAGAAGTGGTGGACCGGTGGGCGGAGGACGATCCGACGCGCAGCTGGTTCAACGGCCGTCCGTCGGTGATCGTGACCGTGAACAACTTGAATTCGGAGGACATTCTCGGCATCACGGAGACGTGCAGGGCGTTTGTGGAGCAATACAACGCGGACAGCAACGGATTGCAGCTTGACGTGGTGCGGGATGGTTCTGTGGTGCTGCGGCAACGCATCGACCTGCTCACGGAGAATGGGATTCAGGGGTTTTTCCTGGTGATTCTGTTCCTGGCGCTTTTCCTCAACTGGCGGTTGTCGTTTTGGGTGGCCATTTCCATTCCGGTGTCGTTTGCCGGGATGTTTGCTTTGGCCTTGTGGCTCGGGATTACCATCAATGTGATTTCGCTCTTCGGGATGATCATCGTAGTGGGCATCCTCGTCGACGACGGAATTGTCATCACCGAGAACATCTTCCAGCACCACGAACGCGGGGCTTCTCGCTTCGATGCCGCAGTCAATGGCACCTTGGAGGTGCTGCCGGCGGTCGTCGCTGCGGTGTTGACCACCGTGGTGGCGTTTGCGGCATTCTTCTTCATCGAGGGCCGGCTCGGAGATGTGTTCGGGGACATGGCCGTGGTCATTATCGTGACGCTCTTGATTTCGCTGGTCGAAGGGGCGCTCATTTTGCCTGCGCACGTGGCGCATTCGAAGGCGCTCCGCCGGGACGTGGCTCCAAGCAGGTTCGACAAGGGGGTAGGGCGTTCGTTGGACTGGTTCAAGGACCGGGTGTACGGACCGGTGCTGAACCTTGCCTTGAACCGCCCCTGGCTCGTTTTCAGTTCCACGGTGGCCCTTTTCCTGATTGCAGTACCGGGTTTGATCGGGGGTGGGTTCGTGAAGACCACCTTTTTCCCGTTCATCGAGGGCGACAACATCAACGTCACGTTGACGATGGAGCCGGGGACGCGGGAGGAGTTGACGACCGCAGAGCTCGACCGCATCGAGCAGGTCGTCTGGGCGATGAACGACAGCCTCAAGGCGACCCGTGAAGATGGACTCGACGTGGTGCTGGCGGTCGACAAGCGCGTCGGGCCTTCACCTTGGAACGGATCGCTCGCCATCCAGCTCCTCGATGGAGAGACGAGGAATCTTCAGTCGGTGCAGCTCAGTGGGATGATTCGGTCGAAGGTCGGGCCGGTGTTCGGAGCCGAAAACTTGAGTTTCCAGGCCTTTTCTCCTTTCGGTCGTCCGGTGGCGGTGTCGCTTTTGGGCGACAATTTGACGGAATTGCGGGCCGCCACAGAGGAGTTGAAGGCAGCGCTCCAGCAGCGGGATGACGTGAAGGACGTGACGGACAACTACGAGGAAGGGCTGGAGGAAATCGAGGTGCGCTTGACGCCTCGCGGTTACGCGTGGGGCCTGACCGCGGCCGATGTGATCGGCCAAATCCGCCAAGCCTACTTCGGTCAGGAGGTGCAGCGGCTCCAGCGCGGCCGCGACGAGGTGCGCGTCTGGGTGCGGTTTGCTGCCGAGGACCGCTCCGACGCAGGAGACCTCGAGGACCTGCGCATCCGCACTCCGGCAGGGGCGCTCGTGTCGCTGAGCGAAGTGGCAGAGGTCACCATGACACGCGGGGTCACGGCAATCAACAGGTTGCAGGGCCGCCGCGAAATCCAAGTTGGGGCGGATTTGGCTTACGCGAAGGCGAGCGCTACGGACATCAACGGAGAGCTGCAGGCGGCGGTGGTGCCCGGAATTTTGGCCAAATACCCCTCCGTTTCAGCCAGTTATGAGGGCCAAAACCGAGAGACGATCAAATCACAAAAGAGCATTGAACGTGTCCTGCCCATCGTCTTGCTCGTGATGTTCTTCATCACGGTACTGACATTCCGGTCTCCCTTGCAAGCGGTGGCCGTGTTTGCGCTGATACCGTTTGCGCTGATCGGCGTCGTCGGCGGTCACTGGTTGCTCGGAGCGCAAATCTCCATGTTCTCGATGCTTGGGATGGTCGCGCTGCTCGGCATCCTCGTCAACGATGCCCTCGTCTTCGTGGCGGCGTACAACGGTTACTTGAAGGAGGGCATGCCGATTCGAGCGGCCATTCGGGAAGCCGGAATGACGCGCTTGCGGCCGATTTTCCTCACGACCGCGACAACGGTGGCGGGCCTCGGTCCGCTGGTCTTGAATACGTCCTTCCAGGCCCAGTTTCTCGTTCCGATGGCGATTTCGGTGGCGTTTGGCCTGTTGTTCCTGACGGCTTTGACCCTGGTGTTGCTACCCGTTTTTCTGTTGTGGGTCAATCCGGTGCATGCCTGGTGGCAGTGGGTGCTCGGTGGAGTTTGGCCGCGCGGGGAAGCCGCAGAGCCCGCTGTACGTGAGGAGGTAGAGATTCAATCCATGCAGAACGACTGATGATGCGCACGTGGACATTGTTTTTCGGGCTGTGCATCGCGGCCGCTGCCGCGGCCCAAACGCCGCTCACCCGCGCGGACGCGGTCGCGCGCGCTTGGCAAAAAAACCTCGGGCTGCAGGTAGCGCAGCTGCAGGCGCAGGCCGCGGAGGTGAACAACGTTTGGGGCGCCGCCGGCGCCCTGCCCACCGTAGGCATCACCTCCTCCCTCTCCACGGCAGTCTCCGACCAAACCCGCAACCCGACCTCGTTCATCCAAGCACGCCTCGGCT
Source organism: uncultured Chryseobacterium sp. (assembly GCA_964567615.1). Taxonomy (GTDB): domain Bacteria; phylum Bacteroidota; class Bacteroidia; order Flavobacteriales_D; family Sanyastnellaceae; genus CAMCYM01. Next base: position 1,116 of record CAZMNI010000080.1, on the reverse strand, counting down.
CGCAGTCCTTCAACGCCGGCGCCACCGCCGCCTGGACCCTCTACGACGGTGGCGGCATGTTCGCCACGAAGCGTTCCCTCGAATTGCTCGCGGAACAGGCCGGCGGACAGGCGGCACTGCTCGCTGAACAAACGGCCCTGGCAGTCCTGCTCGCCTACGACGCGGTCCTCGTGCAGCAGGCCCTCGTTGCCGTCGTCGAGGAGTCCATTGCTTTGTCGCGCGACCGGCTCGCATGGACCGCGGCCCGCTCCGAGCTGGGCGTCTCCGGCACCTTCGACCGCTTGCAGTTTGAAAATGCGGTCCTTTCAGACAGCTCTGCACTGCTGCAACAGCGCCTTGCCGTCTCCACGGCCGTGCGAAACCTCAACCGGTTGATGGGCGAACCGGAGGACGCGGATTGGGAGCTGACTTCAGCGCTCGACGTCCCGGCCGCTGCGCCTGCCTTGCCCGCCCTGCGCACCGAGGTGCTCGCAAACACCCGCGCCGTGCGCAACGCAGTGCTTGCCCAGTCCATTGCGGAGGTCGGCATTGACCAAGCCGAAGCCCGGCTCTATCCGGTCATCGGCCTCACCACCGCCCTGTCGAACCAGCAAAGCCAATTCAACGTCGGCGATCTCCGCAAATCCGGTGCGGTCTTGCAGGCATCCGCACTGCTCACCCTGAACTTCAACGTATTCAACGGCGGTGCCACCCGCCGCGCCATTGAACAAGCACAGATCCGCACGGACATTGCTGGTGTGACACTGGAAAACGAGCAGCGCGAGGCCGCCCGGCTGCTCGCAGACGCGCACGAGCGCCTTGAATTCGCACTCGATTTGCTCGCAATCGCGCGTTCGACCTCTTCAAACGCAGCCCAACTTGCCGCCATCGGCGCTGAACGCCTCAGCTTCGGCGCGATTAACTCCCTAAATTACAGGGACCTGCAGCTGGCTCTTCAGCGCGCCCGTGTCCAAGAACTCACCGCAATCCAAGCGGCCCGCGCGGCTGCCACGGACATCGAACGCCTGCGCGGAGCACTCGTTGCGGCTTCACCGCTCTGAAACAGCGATGAGGCGCCGCTTCGCGGCGAAACAGGGATGAGGTGCCGCTGCGCGGCGAAACAGGGATGAGGTGCCG
>CAZMNI010000079.1:769-8975 GCA_964567615.1 uncultured Chryseobacterium sp. | reverse complement strand
TAACTTGCCCCCAACCTCAATCCTCGTTCCGCGAGGCGAAGCCTCGCTCATCCCTCAACCCTCAATCCTCGTCCCGCGAGGCGAAGCCTTGCTCATCCTCAACCTCAACCTCAATCTCAATCTCAATCCCAACCCCCATGCTCACCTTCCCCCCCGCAAAGCTCAACCTCGGTTTGTTCGTGACCGGCAAGCGGGCGGATGGGTACCATGCGTTGGAAAGCGTATTCGTGCCCATCGGGTGGACGGATGCGTTGGAAGCGGTGGCGGTGGAGGGGTTCGGGGAAATGGAGTTGGAGGTGCTGGGGAGGGCGGTGCCGGGGGGTGCGGGGGAGAATTTGGTGGAGCGCGGGTACCGGGAAGTGGTGGCGGAGGCGGTGGGACCGGTGCCTTCGCTGCGGGTGCAGCTGGTGAAGGCGTTGCCGACCGGGGCGGGGCTGGGCGGAGGAAGTTCCGATGGGACGTGGATGCTGCGGATGCTGCGGGATGGCTTCGGCGTGACGTTGCGGGATGGGGACTGGAGCGGGTTGGCGGCCAAGTTGGGGTCGGACTGCCCGTTTTTTTTAGGGGACGGGCCGGCGTGGGTGGGGGGACGCGGGGAGGTGGTGGAGCCGTGGGGGCGGGAGGCGCTGCCGCAGCTTCGAGGGAGGCACGTGGCCGTCGTACATCCGGGGGTGCATGTGGGCACGCGGGAGGCCTTTGCGGGGATAGTGCCGCGGCCGGCCCCGATGGACCTGCGGGAACTCGGGGCGCTGGAGCTCGATGCGTGGCAGGGCCGGGTGTGGAACGACTTCGAGCCGGGGATTGTGGAGCGGGTGCCGGAGGTGGGGGAAGCGTTGGAGCTGGTGGAGGCGGCGGGGGCGGTGTACCGGTCGATGACGGGGAGCGGGTCGGCCGTGTACGGGGTGTTTGAGGATGCGGCGGGGGCGCGGCGGGCCGAGGATGCAGGGCGGGATCGCGGGTGGGACGTTTGGAGCGGCCCGCTGTGAGCAGCGGCCGCGACGGCCGACTCCCCTCCTACTTCGGCGCGCGTGCGACGAGGAACAGGCCGAGCGCTGCGAAGAGCAAATTCGGCAGCCACGCCGCCAGCAACAGCCGGTTTTCTGGCCCTCCCACGAGCTCATCGGCCACAGGCGACGACGCCGCGTAGACCGTGATCAGCTTCGAAGTGAAGACGTAGGTGAAGCCGATCAGCACCGCGAGGAACAGGTGCACCCCGACGCCGCCACGGACCTTGCGGGAGGCGATGGCCACCCCGATCAGCGTCAACACATAGATTGCGAATGGGTTCGCGGTGCGGGCGAGCAGGTCGAGTTGCAGCTGGGAGACGGCCGATCCCCGGGCGGCCTCTTCTTCGATGTAGGCGGCCAATTCCGGCGTCGTCAAGGTGGAAAGGACCGCGGCCCGCACCCCGAAGTCGCTGAATTCCATAGGCAATACCGTGTCGAGCTGGGCCACGAAGCGCAGCGTTTCCGTGCCGTCGGCGTCGAGGTCGCGGATGCGGGCATTGACGAGGCGCCAGGTGCTGTCTTCGGGGAGGTAGGTGGCTTTTGCGGCGAGGATGCGTTGGCGCAGCCGGTTGCGGTCGTCCCAGCGCTCGAGTTGGAAGCGGTAGCCCGTGTTGCGCTCGAGCGTGATGCTGCGGAAATAGGCAATGGTGCCGGGTGCAATCTCGCGGTACAGGTGCTGGTCCGTGATGTGGTAATTCACGTGGACGTACTCGAACTCGAAGTCCACCTTGCTCGCGTTTGCGCGCGGCAGGATGTAGTGCGTGATGGCGAGCGACAGGGCCACGAGCACCGAAGCGGCGAGGAAGTACGGGCGGAGAAAGCGCCAGAAGCCCATGCCCCCGCTCAGCATGGCGATGATTTCTGACTTTTGGGCCAGCCTGCTGGTGAACCAAATGATGGTCAGGAACACGATGAAGCCACTGAGCAAGTTGCCGAAGTGGAAGCAAAAGCTGATGTAATACAGGATCGTCGGTCCCAGCGGCGCCTCGTTTTCGATGAGCCGGCCCACGTTTTCCATCAGGTCGAACACCACGGCGATGACGCAAAACACGCCGATCATAAAAAAGAAGGTCGTCAGGAACCTTCGGATCACGTAGCGGTCGAGGAGGGTCAGCATGCGGAACGGCTTCACAGGCGGCGCGACAATCCGGGGATGACCTGCTCCTTCCAGCTCGCGAAGTCACCCGCGAGGATGTGGGCCCGCGCCTGCCGCACGAGCTCGAGGTAAAATGCGAGGTTGTGCACGCTGCAGATGTACAGGGCGAGGTATTCGCCGGTGTGCATCAGGTGCCGCACGTAGGCCCGGCTGTAGGCCTGATCGACGGGCGAGGTGCCGGCCGGATCCAGCGGACCGTGGTGCTGCTCCCACTGCTTGTTCTTGATCGCCACGATGCCTTCCCAGGTGTAGAGGATGCCGTGCCGCGCGTTGCGCGTGGGCATCACGCAATCGAACATGTCAACGCCCAAGGCAATGTTCTCCAAAATATTCACCGGCGTCCCCACCCCCATCAGGTAGCGCGGACGGTCCGCCGGCAGGATGCCGCAGACGAGCTCGGTCATGGCGTACATCTCCTCGGCCGGTTCACCGACGCTGAGACCGCCGATGGCATTGCCCACCGCCCCACGTGCCGCCACCTCGTGCGCGGACTCCGCCCGCAAATCCGGAAACACCGACCCCTGCACGATGGGAAACAGCGCCTGCGGGTGGCCGTACTTCGGCTCCGTCTCCGCCAGCCGCGCGATGCAGCGGTCGAGCCACCGGTGCGTCATCTCCATCGAGGCCTTTGCATACGGCCGTTCGCACGGGTACGGCGGGCACTCGTCGAAGGCCATCACGATGTCCGATCCGATGCTTCGCTGGATGTCCATGGACGCTTCCGGACTGAACAGGTGCTTGCTGCCGTCGATGTGGCTGCGGAAGGTGACCCCTTCTTCTTTGATTTTCCGGTTCCCGGCCAAACTGAACACCTGATACCCCCCGCTGTCCGTCAAAATCGCCCGATCCCACCCCATGAACCGGTGCAAACCGCCCGCCCCCTCGAGCACGTTTGTGCCGGGGCGCAGGTACAGGTGGTAGGTGTTGCCCAGCAAAATGGGGGCGTCGATGTCTTCGCGGAGGTCCCGCTGGGGCACCGCCTTGACCGTCCCGGCCGTCCCGACCGGCATGAAGATGGGCGTCTGGACCGGGCCGTGCGGCGTTTCGAGCCGGCCCGCACGGGCCGAGGAGCCGGGATCGCGGGCCTCGAGGTGAAACTGCATGGCGGTCACTGCACCGCAGCACCGCCGCGGCGCACCAAAGGTACACCGCAGATCACCCCTTGCCGGAGCGCCGCGGCAGGATGCGGAAGCGCTGCTTGAACCGCTCCACGGCTTCCTTGCGGATGAGCCCCCGCGAGATCAGGGCAAAGACAAGAAGCCACAGCAACCCCTTGATCAGGAAGAACAAGAATCCTGCGATTCCGATGGTTTTCAGCCATTCCATTGCTTCGGGGGATAAGGGGAATTCAAGGCGGGTCAAAAGTAGAACCGCTGCGGCTGCCACAAGTTGATTCGACCGGGCTTTATGACGTGGACGTGACACGCGGACCTGCCCCGCGGTGAAAAAATTTGCATCCGCGTTCGGCAATCGACGCGGCCACACATCTACCCATGAAAGCATCCACCTGCGTTCGAATCGGTTGCACCACGCTTGTGTTCGCGAGCACGCATGCTGTTGCCCAAACCACCCACACCGTCGAGCAAGGCGCGAACTACGCCTCCGACGTGTACTACTCCCTGGAAAATGGCGTCGTTGCGACGGTTCCTGCGGACAACTGGGACATCGCCTTCGAAGTGACGAACCCGTTTGCCATCGGCATCCGCATCAACGACGGCTTCGGACGCGAACTCGCGGTCTATCCGGGCGGCGATCTGAGCAGCTGGGACGCGGTGGATTCGACCGGGTTTTCGGTTTGGCCGAAAAAGAACAACGGCCTGGACCTCTGGGAAAACGGCGCATTCAACACCGGCTTCTCCGGTGACCCGATGGACTTCGGCTGGGGCGTTTACAGCGGACCACCCCTGCACCAGGTGGTGGGCGATTCGCTCTACGTCTTCAAGCGGGCCGACGGCAGCGCGCTGAAGTTGCGCATCAACGACCTCTCGAACGGGCTGTGGTCGTTCACCTACGCAAACCTCGACGGCACGAACGAAGTGACCGCGACCCTCGCGATGGACGATTACGCCGACCGCACCTACGCGTACTACCACTTCACGGACGGAGCCCTCGACCGCGAACCGGCGACGGCGGATTGGGACCTGGTGTTCACGCGCTATGTCGGCCCGACGCAGTACGGCCTCTTCCCGACCACCGGCGTGCTCCTCAACCGCGACCGCGCCGCTGCCGAAGCCGACGGCGTGGACGTCGCCGCAGCAGTGCACACGGACTATACGCTTAGCGCAGACAGCATCGTCGCCCTCGGCAACGATTGGAAATCCCTCGTGAACTTCATGTGGGAGATCGACGCCGACCGCGTCTATTTCGTGGAAAGCGGCGCTGGAGCCGTGCACAAGCTGTGGTTCACGGGCTTCTCGGGGTCGTCTACCGGCATCACCACCTTCAACACGGAAGTCGCTTCGGCGGTGGCGGTTGCAGAAGCAGCTGCTGCGGACCTGACGGCCTTCCCGAACCCTGTCGCAGACGGCACATTGTTCCTCGCCGGCTGCACGGGAACCGGCGTCGCAGAGGTGTTCACCCTCGCTGGAGGACGGGTGGCCGCGCAACCGTTCTCCGCATCGGGAGCTCCGGTGGCACTCGACGTGCGTGCGCTGCCAGCAGGGACGTACGTCGTGCGGGTGCTCAATGGTGCAGTCGCGGCAAGCTACCGGTTCGTAAAACTCTGATTGCGTGCAGCACTCCCGTCCGCGCCTCGGTGTATGCGTCGCAGCCGCGCTGGCTGCGTGGACGGGAGTTGCTGCCCAAACTTCCAGCCCCCTCGCCGACCACGGAGCCGTGGTGCTCTCGCCTGACACCACCCCGTCGGCCACCAGCACCCTCGAAACGGCGACGTTTGCCATCCCACAAGCCGTCGTGACCGGGCAGTATGGGCTCCGGAACGATGCCGCCGCGGTGCAGGCCGTGCAGGTTCTCGACCGCCGCGCCATCGACCGCGTGGCTGCCATCACGTTGCGGGATGTACTCGCCACCTCTTCGAGCGTGACCCTCGGCTACGACGGCCAAATCGGTTCTTCCATCCGGCTGTTAGGCCTTTCGGGCCAACACGTCCAAGTCCTCATCGACGGCGTCCCCGTCATCGGCCGGCTCGACGGCAACATCGACATCGACCAACTGCCCCTCGACGCCGTAGAGCGGATCGAAGTGGTCGAAGGCCCCATGAGCGTCGAATACGGGTCGGAGGCCATCGCCGGCACCATCAACTTGATCACACGGAAAGGCAGCGGCGACACGGCCGCTGAAGTGCGGACCACGGCAGAATCCGCCGGGCGCTACACCGCCTCCGGCCAGTTCACAGCCCCCTTCGCCTCCGGGGCTCGCCTGCAAGGCCGGCTCTCGCGGCTGTACTTCGACGGCCTCAACCCGGCAGGCGTCGCGGGGCGCGAATTGCTTTGGAAGCCGAAGGAACAGATCGGTTCAGCGCTGACGTACAGCCGCGACTTCGGCGGGCTCACGTGGTCCGTGGGCGGGGAGGCGATGTGGGAGACGCTTTGGAACGACGGTCCGGTCGAGTACGTGACCGAGACGGCTCCACTCAACGACAGCCTCGTAGGGGTATACCGGGTGCCGGTTGCACGGGATGGCGTGTTCACGACGCAGCGGACGGTTTTGCGGACGGACGTGGCGGGCGAACTCGGCGGTGGGCGAGTCGATGGATTTGCAGCGATGACCCGCTACCGCCGTGAACGGGCGACGTTTTCGCGGAATTTGGTGGATTTGAGTCGCGAACCGCTGGTCGCGGAGGGGATGAACGACACGGCGGTGTTCCGGATGTGGCAGAGCCGCGTTGCCTACCACCGTCCGCTCGGCGACCGCGTGGAGGCATCCATCGGCTACGACGTCAGCCGCGAAGAGGCACTGGGTTCCCGCGTGGGTGGAGGCCTGCGGGCGATGCACAACGCAGCAGTCTTCGGGTCGTTCGAATGGCACCCGCATCCGGAGTGGACGTTGCGTCCGGGGCTGCGTGTGCTCTACAACAGCGTGTTCCGGGCGCCGTTGGTGCCATCTTTGCATGCCAAATGGGCCCGCGGACCCCACGCCGTACGGGCCTCGTACGCACGCGGCTTCCGTGCCCCGGAACTGAAAGAGCTCTACTTCGAATTTGTGGATTTCAACCACAACCTCCGCGGCAACACGGACTTGCGGTCGGAAGTGTCGAACAGCTTCCAAGCGAGCTACACCCTGCGGCGGCTGACGGACCGCGCATTTCTGTCACCGACGCTCAAGTTCTTCCACACCGAAGTCACCGACCTCATCGACCTGGCGTTGGTGGATCCGGAGACGACCAGTTACATGTACGTGAACGTCGGGCGGGTCCGGACCACCGGCATGAGCGCCGGATTTGACCGGACGGGAGACGTGCTCACCCTGCGGACGCAGGTGACGGCGGTGGAGCGCTCGGTCGCCATCGACCCCGCTTCCGACGCCCCTGAACGCAACCGGTCCGTGCAGCTGGCGGCGGGATGTGACGTCCGGCTCCCGCGCGAAGTCGTCCTGACCTTCCAAACGAACTACGCCCACAACGAAACCCTCCTCGCACCGGACGGCAACGGCGGTTGGGCACAGGCCACGCTCAGCCCGCTGACGCTGCTCTCCCTCTACGTCGCCCGCACCTGGGCCGGCGGGCGGGTGACCTCCACGGCGGGCGTAGACAACCTCCTCAACACCACCTTCCGGACGCTTTCCGGCGAAACGGTCGGCACCGGCGGCCTCCACAGCGCCGCGACGGGTTCCCAACCGGTTTCGCTCGGCCGCAATTTCAGGTTCACCTTGTTCATCCCCTTTTCCTGATGTACCCGTTCTGTTCTCGCCCGCTGCTTGTCACGGCCCTGCTGGGGATGCTCGTGAGTGGATGCCGGAAAGAGGAGCTCGCCCTGGAGCCGGAATGGGTCGACACGATCAACCTGAACGACCTCTACGGCAACCGGACCGCCGCCGTGGAGCTCGGAGGAGACTACCGGCAGCAGGCATACTTCAGCCTTGTAAACGACTCGCTGGTAGGGGTTTTTGACAAATACAGCTGGGATTGTGCCCTGACCCATGACGGCACACCGCTGCTGTTCCTCAACTCGTCCATCCCGGGCCTGCGCGTGGCCGTCGCGCCCGGCGGTTGGACGGACCCCATCGACCCGGCGGCGCTGGTGTGGGAATACGACCTGTCGTCCCGGCAGCCGGAGGATTTGGCCATCGGAAGCGACTGGGAACGGGTGCTGGTCCTCGACCGCGGGCTGGACCCGGACGGTGCGGCGCGCGGGTTGAAGAAGTTCCGGCTGGCCGCAGCGCCCGATGGCTTCACCCTGACGGTCGCAAACCTCGACGGAACGGATGAAGTGACGTTTGCCGCAACGCCCGACCCCGATTTCCACGCCACCCAGTGGTCGCTCGACGCAGGGGCAGTGGTCGCCGCCCCCCCGAAGGACAGCTGGGACCTGCTCTTCACCTCCTACCTCGTCCGCTTCGAAGACGAGGCCGAGCCGTTCCCGTACCAAGTCACGGGCGCGCTGCTCAACCCCTGCGGACGCCGCGCCGCACGCCTGGACGGGATGCCATTTGCCTCCGTCGCCCTCACTGCAGATGTGCTTTCCCTCCTCTCCGACGACGCAGACGCCGTGGGCTACGATTGGAAAACGTACGACTTCGAATTGGGCTATGCCGTGACGCCGGACCTTTCCTTTGCAGTGGAATGCGGCACCCACGGCACACGCGCGCTGACCTTCACGGGCTTCGTGAACAGCCTCGGAGAACCGGGGTCCCCGGCATTTACCTACCGGCTACTTCCCTGATTTCCAGCGCGGAAATCGCGCCGGAGACGGGAGTTGTAACAACGCCGGCTGAACGGCGTCTCACCGGCATGACGGTCGACGCCTTCAACGGCCTCGTGGACGCCCAAGCGGATGCCCTCTTCCGGTTTGCCCTTTCGCTGACCGCGGACGAGCACGACGCCGAGGACGCGGTGCAGGATGCCTTTGAGCGTTTGTGGACGCGC
>CAZMNI010000079.1:0-759 GCA_964567615.1 uncultured Chryseobacterium sp. | reverse complement strand
CGCAGGTACGCGCGCTGGATGAAACTCCCGCCCGCCGCCACGACGTCGACCCGGCGAAAACGAAGAGCTACCTGTTCACCACCGTGCACCACCGCTGCATCGACCTCCTGCGCCGCCGCAAGCCCCGAACGCCACTCGACCCGGCGCACGCGGTGGCATCGGACATGCCGCCGCACGACGTGCAGGCCCTGCTGCACCGCGCCCTCGACGGCCTCTCCGAGGTGCAGCGATCGGTCGTGCTCCTGCGCGACTACGAAGGCTACAGTTACCAGGAAATCGCGGACATCACCTCCCTTTCGCTCGACCAGGTACGGGTGTACATCTTCCGCGCCCGCAAGGCGCTCCAAACCGCCCTCGGGCCCATCGACGCCCTCCTATGAACCGCCGCCTCCCCCCGCCCCCACCGGCTCCGGACCGCGGCCCCTTCCTCACGCCGCCCCCCTCCCCGCCGCGCTCTTGGGACCACCTGAAAAAAGCCCCTGCGACCGCCGCAACCCCGACCCTGCACCCCGACTTCTCTACCACCTTCCCGGACCGCACCCGCCTCTACCGCGCAGCTGCCTCGCGCCCCTACCCGTCCCGTTTCCTCCGACTGACCGCCGCGGCCGCCGCCCTTGCCGGGCTTGCGCTCCTCGGCTGGTGGACGATGCCGGAGGAACCAAACGCTGGCTCCGCCAGCTTGAGGGAACAGGGTGCTGGCGTTGCCAGCACTGAAATTGCAGAGATGAGGGATGAGGGCGCTGGCTCTGCCAGCTTGAG
>CAZMNI010000078.1:0-9041 GCA_964567615.1 uncultured Chryseobacterium sp. | reverse complement strand
GGAGGGTGGAGGGTGGAGGGTGGAGGGTGAAGGGTGGAGGGTGGAGGGTGGAGGGTGGAGGGTGGAGGGGAGAAGGTCCGTCGAGGGAATCTCCATTCCTGAATCCTGAAAGCGGCGAAGCGGGCGTCCTCTCGACGCGAAGCGGCGCCTCAAGCCTGCGAAGCAGGCACCCTCTCGACGCGAAGCGGCGCCTGTTCACCGCGGCGAAGCCGCGCCTCACCCCTCCCGGCTTGCCATCTTTCCAGCCAGCAATCCCACGAGTGACCAAGGCACCACGGCGTCGATCAGATGCGCCACAATCCCCGGTGTTTCATACCAAATGAAATCCGAGTACGGGATGAAGAAGTACCCGATCAATCCCACCCCTACCCCGGCCGTCAACCCGTTGAGCGGAGAAGGGCTCCGCAAGCGCCGCACCAGGGCGTAAAACAAGCCAGCCGTGAGGATGCAAATGAGGATGCTCCGGACAATGGGCATGACCATGTTGCTGTCTTTCACAGGTTCCCAATGGAGCACTGCCCATGGCTTGCCTTGGTATTTTGCGGCATCCCAACCTCCGGAAGCGACCTCTTCCGGGGAGGGTTGGCCCAAGTAGTACTGGCCGGGCTCGAGCGCAAATGGCGCAAGGGCCGCGAGGATTTCGTCCTGCATCGGCGTGTACCGCGAGGCGGGCTCGTGGAGGTTCACGATGGCATAGCTGAGGAATTGCCAAAACCATAGCGTCACACCGCCCACCAAGGCAAAAATGAGGAGTCGTTTCATGGGAATTTCAGGAAGATGTTCGCGCCGAAGTACGTAAAAATCAGCCTTCCTTAGAGCGAACTTCGCAGCCCATGGAGGACGTTTTGACCCTGGAGCGCGCGGCGCTGCTCGATGCCGCTGACCCTTTGAGCCGGTTTCGCGCACGGTTTCACATCCCACAGCACGAAGGGAAGGATTGCATCTATTTGTGCGGCAATTCGTTAGGCCTGCAGCCCGTGGGAGCAGCCGAGGCCGTCGCGGTGGAATTGGAGGACTGGGCGCGGCTGGGCGTCGAGGGCCATTTCCATGCGCGGAATCCGTGGTTGCCCTACCACGAGCGGTTCAGTGCGGGTTTGGCCCACCTGACCGGGTCGAAGGAAAGCGAGGTGGTGGCTGCAAACAACCTGACGGTCAACCTGCATCTGCTTTTGGCCACCTTCTACACCCCCGTCGGAACGCGCCGCAAACTCCTCATGGAGGCGAAGGCCTTCCCGTCTGACCGGTATGCGTTAGTGAGCCAAATTCGCTTCCACGGCGGAGACCCTGCGCGCGACCTCATCGAAGTGGCCCCACGCGACGGCGAGCACACCCTCCGCACTGAAGACATCGAAGCGGCCATCGCCCAAGCCGGCGACACACTCGCGACTGTCCTCATCGGCGGCGTCCACTACTTCACCGGTGTCCGGCACGACCTCCGCCGCATCGCTGCAGCCGCCCACGCCGTCGGTGCCACGTGCGGCTTCGACCTCGCCCATGCCATCGGCAACGTGCCGTTGTCGCTGCACGACGATGACGTGGACTTCGCTTGCTGGTGCAGTTACAAGTACCTGAACTCGGGCCCCGGCGCCGTGGCCGGGTATTACATCCACGAGCGGTTCCACGGACGCACCGACCTGAAGCGGTTCGAGGGCTGGTGGGGCCACGACACGTCCCGCCGCTTCCTGATGGAGCCCGGGTTCGTACCGATGCCCGATGCCGGCGCATGGCAGCTGTCGAATGCCCCGGTGCTGAACATGGCCGTTCACAAAGTCAGCCTTGACCTCTTCCTCGAGGCCGGGATGCCGGCATTGCGTGCCCGCAGCCTGCGTTTGACCGCTGCCCTCGAAGCATTGCTGCAGCGGGTTTCGGCCGCCACTGGCGTTCCGATCACCCTGCTGACGCCGACCGATCCGGAAGCCCGCGGCTGCCAAATTTCCTGCACCATCCCCGGTGGCCGCGCTGTTTTTGACCGGCTCACCACGGCGGGGGTGGTCGCGGATTGGCGCGAACCCGACGCCATCCGCATGGCTCCGGTACCGCTCTACACTTCTTTCACCGACCTTGCACGCCTCGAAGCCGCACTCACCTCAGCCCTCTCCACCCACTAACCCGCCCCCAACCCCAACCCTCCGCCGCGCAGCGGCGCCTCACACCTCCCGAAATGCCACGCTCTTCCCGTTTCGCAGTCTTCGGCATCGGCCGCTACGGTTCGGCCATTGCCTACGCCCTCGCCGCGAAAGGCGCTGAAGTTTTTGCCTTCGATGCAAACGAAGAACGCACAGAGCGCATCAAAGACGATGTCGCCCTTGCCGTGACCCTCGATTCGACCGACAAGCGTGCCTTGCAGGCCCAAAAAATCAACGAGCTCGACGCGGCGGTCGTAGCCATCGGTGAGAATTTCGAAGCCACGGTCCTCACCGCGCTGAACCTGTTAGACCTCGGCGTGCCGCGCGTCATTGTGCGGGCAAACGGGGAGAACCAACTCCGGATTCTGAGCAGTTTAGGTATCCAAGAAATCCTCAGTCCCGAGGCGGAGGTCGCCATTGTCGTCTCCGAACGGCTCATTCACCCGGGCATCCAAGGCCTACTTCGGCTACCCGACGATTTTGAAATCGTTGAAATCCAAGCTCCCTCCAACTGCATCGGCCGGACGCTCGGCAGCGTGGACCTGACAAACCGGTATGACCTCCGGCTCATTACAATTCGCCGGGAGTTCGCCGAAGGAAAGGACGGCGAACGCATGGAGCACATCCTCGGGGTTCCGAAGGCCGACACGGTGATCGAAGAGACCGATACCCTCGTGGTATTCGGTGCCCGCACCGCGGTGCAGCGGTTCCTCGCCATCAACGGCTGATTCAGCCGGCCTCAGCGCAGCACATAGACAGTCCCTGAGCCCTGCTGCCACGGACTCTTGCCTCCATATGGGTCGGTGAGGTAGCGGTACCGCGCGTGCCAGAAGTACGGCCCATCCGCCGTGTAGTGGGTGTTTCCTGGGCCCTGCCCATGCCAGTATGCGCCGAGTTCTGTTGTGCGCCAAACCTCACTCCCCCACCGATTGAACAGGACAAATTCCATGTCCACTACGTTTCGGCCTTCGATCCGCAGCACCTCATTCGTTCCATCTCCGTCGGGCGTAAATGCCGTGGGAACGAACAACAACGGGGTCGAACAGAAGTCCACCACCACGGTCGAGGCAACGGTGGTGCAGCCGATGGCATTGGTCACCGCCACGGTGTAGGTGCCCGGTCCCTCGATTTGGGCCAAAGGTCCGTTCGACCCGGTGGACCAGGTGTAGCCCGCGTATCCACCTGCCACCAGGATGTATCTGGGAACGTCAGGAAAGTCTTCAAAACACACCACCGTATCTGCGGGTAGCGTCACCTCTGGACTCGGCCACGCAGTCACGGTCAAGGACGCCGTAGACGCACAACCGGACCCGTCCGTCACCGTAGCCGTATAGGTCCCAGAATCCGCCACGTTCACGGACGTGCCGAGGGGGCCGTGTCCCCAGTTCACGGAGAACGGCGGATTCGACGCGTCGAGGGGGGAAGCGGTCAGTACGGCCCCGTCCCCAGCACAAAAGAACACCGGACCGTCCAGGTCCACACCAGGCCCTGCGGTGAACGCAACCGCCACTTCATCGCTGCGCACGCAACCCTCCGGTGACGTCACAGTCAAAGAAACTGTCGCGTCCCCTGTCACGGTGGCTGTGTTCGTTGCCCCTGGAACAGACCACAGGTACACGTAGGCATCCGGCAATCCGGGATCGATCACCACCGTCTCCCCTTCGCAGGCAGTTACCGCGGGGCCCAAATCAAACCCGGGAAAGAGGACTTCCACCTCCACCTCGTCTGCCGCCGGACAGCTCGCCCCACCGGGCCCTACAACGGTGGCCGTGACCGTGTACGTGGCGTTGACATCTCCCACCAGCACGGGGTTGGGGACGGTCGGGTCGGAGAGTCCTGTAACCGGCGACCACGACCAATTCACCGGCACAGGAGACGTGGAGGTGGCAAGCAGCTGCAGCCCGTCCGTTGCACATGCGGCAACATCGTCTCCTGCATCGACCGCAAATTCCGGATAGACCGTGATGGTGATGTCGTCGATAAACACTTGGCCCACCGGCGAGACCATCGTCAACGTCAGCGTCACCGTGGCCTCGGGCAGCAGCTGCACCAACTGCGCCGCGGGATCGGGGAACAGTTCCGGCGGAGACCACGCGTACGTCCATGCACTGGGATCTGTCCCCGGTTCATACACCGAAACATTGCCGTAGAGGGTGATGGGCGTTGCGCCCCCGGCACAAAAGAAATTCGCAGAAGTAGCGATGTAGGGGGGCGTTTGGGCCGCCGCCGAGGCGGCAAGAAGCAGCGCCCACACCGCGAGCATCAACCGGACTCCCATGGCCTTAAGGTACAATCGAACCGTTTTCCGCGGGCCAAACGACCTCCAGCACCCAGTTCGCACGCACTTCCATTGCAACTGCGCCATGCACCATCGGTTCGGGAGCTCGCCACTGCGGCACATCGATGCCGTCCCACCGTCCATTCCCGTTCAGGTCCATCCGCATCGCCAGCGCCACCTTGCCCGGCGCAAGTCCAGAAAAACGCACCTCCCGCACAGTGAAATCCACGCGCTGCGCCGCCACCACCTGTCCGGCTGCATTCCGAACCTCCAGCCAACCTGCAGCAAACTCCCTTTCCGGAACCACCACCAACTCCGCCCACGACTCCGGACCCCGAACTTCCCAGCGCATCGCAACTGTATCCTCGCGGACCACGCCGCCGCAGGCCACGGCAGCCCCAGGGAGAATGCGCAGGCAGTAAGCGCCAGGCAGTTCTTCCTTCACCGTCCAAGCCACCGTGCCGGGGAACTGCCCGAGCGCGACGGTGCAGTCCACCAGCGCGCTGTCTCGCGTCAACTCCCACTTTGCCGGGTCAATGCGCTCAAGCGGACGGTTCCACTGCACTTCCCTGCGCCCGGCACCCGGCAAGGCCCCCTGCAGCACCCGGTGGCCCGGCAACGAATCCCACCGCACGCCCACCACGTCGAGGGCAGGGGCGGCCGTACGCCGCGGAGGCCGCACTTCCACCGTGTCCACTCCAGGCATGGCCCAACGGCCGGGCATGGGAACCCCCGCCCGGGTCCATGCCCAGGCACTGTCTGTTCCCCACACATGCACCTCGACACCCTCCACCGCGGGCACAGACTGCAGCTGCACGTCCTGCCCACCGGTCAAGGCAATGCGCACGAATCCTGTGGTATCCCCGACCGCAGACTGCAGAGCCGGCGCAGGAAGGGGTGCGTCCAACACCAGCCGGTGAACGGTCGAATCGCCTGCCAGAGCTGGCAATTCAAGCAGTGCCGTGGCCTCGTTCTCAGCCCATTTGTAGTTCCGGTCTGCATCGAGGACTGCCCACACCCTGTACATTCCTGGGGCGAGGTGCCGCAAGGTGAATGCGCCCCCGGCTTCCGTGACCGCAACCCGCTGCGGTGGGCTTCCTGCAAGCAGTGAGTCCAGCGGGAGGTCGGCAGGATAAGCCCATACGCGGACACCTGCTGCTCCTGCACCCGTTGTTCGCTCCACGACCGTGCCTGCAATGGCCAGGGTATCCAGCCGTTCACCTGTCGAAAAGGCCCATTGCAATCCCGACGCTGGAAGACCTTCGTGCAAATCCACAATCCCATCACCGAACGCGAACACGTACGTTGTTCCCGGAGACAGGGCAGCACTGGGCAAGGGCAAGGTCAACGTCTTCCCGCGGACCACCGGCCTGCCGATGTGCTCAAGAGGTGGCGACACCAACAGCTGCGCCGCCGTGTTCCGGGCCACGACATACTCGTCGAACGTGAGGACCAGTGCCTCCGGCCGCACACCGGTCGCCCCGTATGCAGGCATTCCGTCCACCACTTGCGGCGGCGCAGTGTCCTCCGCCCCACCGGTGGGACTTGACACTTGGGCACAGCTCCACAGCAATGCCGCCCCTGCCATCGCCCACACTTGCAACTTCATTCCCACGAACTCCACTGGCTTGCGATTTCGGCCACCACGCGCTCAAGTCCCGCTACATGCGCTGCCGTAAAGGCATCCAATTCCGTTGCATCCACGTCCAAGACAGCCACTACCTCGCCCTCCACCACCACCGGAACCACCACCTCGGACCGCGAAAGGGCGCTGCAGGCCACGTGGCCCGGAAAGGCCTCAACGTCCGCGACCACCACCGTTTCTCCCGATTCCCACGCTGCGGCACAAACGCCCCGTCCCCGATGCAACCGGGTGCACGCCACAGGCCCTTGAAACGGCCCCAGCACCAAACAATCCCGCCCCGCATCCACGCGGTAAAATCCCACCCAATGCCAACCGAATGCCTCGTGCAACGCCGCAACGACGTTTGCGCAATTTGCAGTCCGGTCCGGTTCGCCCTCGAGCAGTGCCCGAAGTGCCGGCAACAGCGCATCGAACCGGGGTCCGACTCCTTCGGGAAGCGAAATTGCGTGTGCCATGGCGCGAAGGTACTCTCCGCCCTATGAAAGCACGAGCACCGCGACCCCGACAACCTGGCCCCCTCCGGCCTGCACAGCGGCCGTTGCCGCCCGGATCGTAGCCCCCGTGGTGAGTACATCGTCCACCAGCACGACGCGTTGTCCGGCAAGACCGCGCCCGGCGACGAAGCAGCGCTGCAGGGCGGCCGCGCGGGTGCGGCGGTCGGAACCGGTGATGCTGGCCCGGTGCGCCGTGCGGCGGAGGCCGTGGGGCACCACAGGCCAGTCCCAGGCCGCGCGAATGCCCGAGGCGATGCGCTCGGCTTGGTTGTACCCGCGGTGGAGGCGGCGGCGCATGTGCACCGGAACGGGGACGAGCAGGGGGGCGCCGAGGTCGGGAGGGTCGCCTGCGGCGAGCCAGCGGCCCGCCTCAAACGCCAAGGCACCGTCCCCCCCGTACTTGAACGCGTGTACAAGGTGCCGAACTTCCGGAGAGGCCCGTAGCCGGAGACCCGCACGTGCCCAAGGCGTGTGGATGCGTTCGCTGCACAGGATTTGGCCCACAGGGCCGCGGAGATCCGGCAAGGCGCACATGCAAATCCCGCACAAGTGCAGCGGGGCCACCCCGGCGAACGCTTCCTCACACGCATTGCATCGGCGTGGAAGCAACGTGCCCCACGCCCATTCAAAAAGGACTGAAAACATGCCGCAAAGGAACCGACCGGAGCGTCCTTGCTGCCGGCGGCTTTGCTCGCGGAGGGCGTAGGTTTGTATGCGCCATGCAATTCGGCAAACCGGACACCTTTGAGGGACTGCCGGAGGGGTGGTGGGAACTCCCTGCCGATGGCCCGGCGGTTCCCGGCATCGCGGGCATGTGCTCGGTACGAACCGGCGGTACCATGTGGACCATCGATGCGTGGCGTGGAACCGTGTATCCGGCGGGGGCACCGAAGCGCGTTTGGCCTGCCCACTATGGTAAAGCGTTCGGAACCATTGAGTTCAATGCGACGCATTACCGCATCCACCCCGCCGCACGGATGGCCGAATGGGCAGAAGCAATGCCCGACGACTTCCGTTTTTGTGCCAAATTCCCCCAAATCATCAGCCACTTCCGCCGATTCCGCGGGTGCGAAGGCCCCACAGACGACTTCATTGCCGGATTGCTCGCCCTCGGAACCAAGCGCGGCCCGGCCTTCATTCAATTGCCTCCGCACTTCGCCCCCGAACACAGCGCTGCACTGCTGCCGTACCTCTCAGCATGGCCCCGCGAAATCGAGGTGGCCATCGAGTTCAGGCATCCCGCATGGTTTGCGGGAGGAGCAACCGCTGAAGCCGTTTGGGAAGCCATGACCGCCTGCGGCATCGGGGCAGTGATCAGCGACACGGCCCTGCGCCGTGACGCCGTGCACATGCGCCGGACCGCTGATTTCGTGCTGGTGCGCTACGGCGGAGGGGATGGGCATCCGACCGATGCATGGCGCCTTGCGGCCTGGGCCGACCGGTGTGCGGTTTGGGCAGAAAAAGGTTGCAAGGAAATCCATTTCCTTGTGCACCAACCGGACAGCATCCGGACCCCGGAAACCTGCCACGACTTTGCGAAAGCCTGCGCGCACCGCAACCACCCCCTCCTCATCCCGCCGCGCTCTCCACTCGCCCCACGCACCCTTTTCTAACCTCTCACCCACACGCAACCCTCACACTCACACGGTTAAATCAGTCCGAACTGCCTGAAATGGTGCGCCGTGTGGTGTGCCACCAAGATTTGCATCTCCTCGCCATCCATGGGCCCGTACATGGGATGCTGCTTCGGTCCTTTCCACCCTGCGGCCTCATCAAGGGCCGCCTCGAGCCGCTTCCGTGCGGTAGCAAAGTCCTGGCGCCCCGTTACCCGCATGGCAGGCGCAGTTGCCATGCCGCGGGCCGCACGCTCCGGAGGCGTGGCCAGCAGGCGACGCAAGAAAGGCCGCCCGATCCACCGTGCAACCAGGGCGACCACGGGCGAAACCGGAATCCTGCCCGCGTACACGTCTACGAACCGCGCGCAATGCTCAGCCATGGCCGCGGCATCGAGTGTGCCCCAGTTGCGCGGCGTGTCGTGCTGCAACGCCCCCAGCGCGGCCCGCAAAACCGCAAGGTCTGGCGCGCCAGCAGGTGCCGTCAGGCGCCGTGGCATTTCTTGTACTTCAGCCCCGAACCGCAGGGGCACGGGTCGTTCGGAAGCACCTTCGGCTCCACCCGAACGGGTTGCACCTTGGGAGCAGGCGGCGAAGGCGGGGTGGCCTGGGGCCGCAAACCCGCAGGAATCTCCAACGAGGGACGCTGGGCCGGCTGCGGACGTGCTGCGGCGAGCTGTTCTTGCATGTTCCGCACGCCCTCTTTCGAGGCGCTGACCCGTGGAGCGTCTGCCTGCTGCATCGGGCGGGCGGGTGCCACCGGCTGCGTCGGAATGGTGCACTTCATGAGGAAGGACGCGACTTCCGCATTCATCCGCACCACCATCGCACGGAAGAGTTCGTACGACTCGAATTTGTAGATGAGGAGCGGGTCCTTCTGCTCGT
>CAZMNI010000077.1:2957-9114 GCA_964567615.1 uncultured Chryseobacterium sp. | reverse complement strand
TGTGAGGGATGAGTCGCCGGCTGCGCCGGCTTGAGGGAACAGGACGCCGGCTGCGCCGGCTTGAGGGAACAGGACGCCGGCTGCGCCGGCTTGAGGGAACAGGACGCCGGCTGCGCCGGCTTGAGGGAACAGGACGCCGGCTGCGCCGGCTTGAGGGTTGAGAACCGAAGATGCAGCTGATGTCCCCTTCAACCTCAACCTCAACCTCAACCTCAATCTCAATCTCAATCTCACCCTCAACCTCACCCTCAACCTCACCCTCAACCCTCAACCCTTCGCGGCGGAGCCGCGCCTCGTCCCTGATTAACGGGTGTTGTGCTTATTTTGGCCGAACAACACCCTCCTCCCATGAGCAAGATGCCTACCCGATTGTTCGATTTCCCGCGGTATCAGCTGGAAAGCCGGCCGCAGACGGTGATGATGACCTCGCCAAACAATGGCAACCGGTTGACGTACAGCACGGCAGAGTTTGTAGCCGAAATGGACCGGGCGTCGGCGGGCTTGGTGGCGTTGGGGATGCAGCCGGGAGATCGTGTGGCGCTGATTTCGCACAACAACCGGTGCGAGTGGAATGTGATGGACTGCGGAATCGTGCAGGCGGGCGGCATCGATGTGCCCATCTACCCGACAATGACGGCGGAGGACTATGTGTACATCCTGAACCACAGCGAGGCGCGGTGGTGCTTTGTGTCGAACAAAGAGCTGTGGGACAAGGTCGACGGAATCCGGGACCGGGTGCCAGCGCTGGAGGGGGTGTTCACGTTTGAGATGGTGGAGGGGGCGCCGAGTTGGCGGGAGGTGCTGGTGCGGGGTGGGGCGGCGGAGCTGGAGGAGGTTCGGCGGCGGGCCGAGGGGGTGGGCGAGGAGGATTTGGCCACCATCATCTACACGTCGGGGACGACCGGCCGGCCGAAGGGCGTCATGCTGACGCATCGGAACATCGCTAAGAATGTGGCAGTTAGCATCGAGCGGCTGCCTGCTGTGGACTACTCGAAAGCGTACCGCGTGCTGAGTTTCCTGCCGGCCTGCCACATTTTCGAGCGGATGCTCCACTACCTGTACATGTATGTGGGGGCCCAAATCCACTTCGCGGAAAGCCTGGAAACGGTGAAGGATGACCTCGCGGCCACCCGTCCACACATGTTCACCGCGGTGCCGCGGCTCCTTGAGAAGTTCTACGACGGCATCACGGCGAAGGGCGCGGCTGCGGGCGGCGTGAAGGCGAAGATTTTTGCGTGGGCCGTGGGCCTCGCCCTGCGCTGGGAGCCGGACGGACAAAACGGTGCGCTCTACGAGTTCCAACTCAAAATCGCCCGCAAGCTCGTCTTCGACAAAGTCAAACTCGCCCTCGGACTCGAGGAAATCCAAGCGGTGGCCTCTGGCTCGGCGGCCCTTGCTCCGCGGCTCGCACGGTTCTTCAACGCGGCGGGCATTCCGGTGTACGAGGGCTACGGGCTGACGGAAACGTCGCCCGTCGTGTCGGTCAACACGCTGAACCGGCCTGACATGCTGCGCGTGGGCTACGTCGGCAAGCTCGTCGAGGGGGTGGAGGTGAAGTTCGCGGCCGACGGCGAAATCCTCGTCCGCGGCCACAACATCATGCAGGGGTACTACAAGGAACCGGAGATGACCGCGGAGGTGCTGAAGGACGGCTGGTTCCACACCGGCGACATCGGCGTGATGGACGAAGGGTTCCTGAAGATCACCGACCGCAAAAAGGAGATGTTCAAAACGTCCGGGGGCAAGTACGTGGCGCCCCAACTCCTCGAAAACGCCATCAAGGCCTCGCGCTTCATCGAGCAGGTCATGGTCGTGGGCGACGGGCGGAAGACGCCGGGGGCGCTGGTGGTGCCGGATGCGGCCGGCGTGGAAGTTTGGTGCGGGCGGCACGGGCATCCGTTCCCGGGACTGCACGGCATCGCAGACGACCCCGTGCTGGTCGCCCGCATCGAAAAAGACGTCGCGGACCTCATGGAACCCTTTGCCCCGTGGGAGCGCGTGAAGATCATCCGGGTGCTGCGGGCACAATTCACGATTGACGCGGGCGAATTGACGCCCACGCTCAAGCTCAAGCGCAAGCCCATTTCTGAGCGGTACGCCGCGGAAATTGAGGCGATGTACGCCGAATGAGTGCAGCCGGAGGCGTGTTCGATGCGCTGGTGGCGGCCGATGTCGCGGTGTTTCAGGTGCTCAACCGGCCGTGGCCCGGGGGCGATGCGGTGATGTGGTGGGTGAGCCGGACGCGGACGTGGATTCCGCTGCAGGCGGTGCTGGTGTGGCAGCTGTGGCGTTGGTCGGGCCGGAGCGGGCGGCAATTTGCGGCGGCGCTGTTCGCCGTGGCGGTGTGCATCGGCACGACCGATGCGGTGTCGTCGCGGGTGTTGAAGCCCGGTGTCGCGCGGCTGCGGCCGTCGCACGACCCGGCGCTGGCGGCCTCTGTGCACCTCGTCACGCCGCCCGGAGACGCTGCACCGTACACAGGCGGTCGGTACGGATTCGTTTCGTCCCACGCGGCGAACACGGCCGGCGTGGCGGTGCTGGTGGGCGGCTTGCTCGGCGCCGCATGGATGTGGCCGCTGCTGGCCGTTTCGCTGCTCATCGGCTACAGCAGGATCTACCTCGGGGTGCATTTCCCGCTCGATGTGGCATGTGGGATGGGGCTCGGGGTGGCGGTGGGGACTGCGGTGCGGTGGGGGGTGTTGCGTGCGCTTCAAACGGAGCCGCGATGACGGCGATGCAGGCGGCGGCGGTGTTTGTCGGCGGCGGGCTGGGCAGCGTGGCGCGGTGGGCGGTGGGGGAAGTGTGCGCGCGGTGGTGGCCGACGGTGCCGGCAGGGACGCTCGTCGTCAACGTCGTCGCGACGGCCGTGCTGTGCGGTGTGGGGGCGTGGGCCGCGGGCGAGGTGCGGATGCCGCGCGGTGCGATGCTGCTGGTGACGGCGGGGTTTTGCGGCGGATTTTCGACGTTCTCGACGTTTGCGGCGGATACGATGCGGCTGGCGGGTGAGCACGGTTGGGGATGGGCGGCGGCGAACGTCGCGGTGAATGTGGTGGGGTGCCTTGCGGTGGGGGTGTGGGCGGCGGCGGCGGTGGGGCGGCAGGCGTAACTTCGGGCCATGAAGCACGTTGTGGGAGTTGTGGCCGTCGCGGTGGTGGCGGCTGGGTGCGCACCGTCGGGTGCCGTGCAGGCGTCGGCGGGTCCGGGCGGTGAACCGGCGGCGCCGGGCGACCGGCCCGCGCTCGTCATCGGACTGACGGTGGACCAAATGCGGATGGACTACCTGTACCGCTTTTGGCCCTACTTCGGCGAAGGCGGCTTCCGGCGGCTCGTCGAAGGGGGCTTCCTCTGCGCAGACCACCATTTCGAGTACGCGCCCACCTTCACCGGCCCCGGGCACGCCTCGATTTTCACCGGCACGTCCCCGTCGGTGCACGGCATCATCGGCAACGACTGGCACGACCGGGCCTCCAGCGCGACGGTCTATTGCGTCTCGGACACCGCCGTCCGCGGCATCGGGACCGCCGACCCGCTCGACGCCGAAGGCCGGATGTCGCCCCACCGGCTCCGCACCACGACCCTCGGCGACGAGCTGAAGCTCGCCTTCGGCCGCCTCCCGAAGGTCATCGGCATCAGCATGAAGGACCGCGGAGCCATCCTCCCCGCGGGTCACGCGGCCGACGCGGCGTACTGGTTCGTGGGCAAGGACCTCGGCGCCTTCGTCTCCAGCACGCACTACCTCAGCGCTTTGCCCGGTTGGGCGGCGGAGTTCAACGCGGCCGGTCGTCCGGCGCGGTACCTCAAGACGGGCTGGTCACCGCTGCTCCCGGATTCCGCATACGCCGTGTCGTGGCCGGACAACAACCCGTACGAAGGCAAATTCAAAGGCGGAGCGCGTGCGGCGTTCCCGTACGACCTCGAAGCGCTTGCGCCGGCAAACAAGGGATACGATGTCCTCAAGGCGACGCCGGCGGGCAACGCGTTGCTGGTGGACTTTGCACTCGCGGCCGTGGCGGGGGAGGGGCTGGGCGCGGACGCGTGGACCGACGTGCTGGCGGTGAGCTTCTCGACGCCGGACTACGTGGGCCACCAGTTTGGGCCGCATGCGTGGGAAACCCAAGACATCTACCTCCGACTGGACCGCGAGCTTGCGCGCTTGTTCGACGGGCTGGACGCGGCGGTGGGGGCGGGACGCTGGACCTGTTTCTTGTCTGCCGACCACGCGGGGGCGACGGTGCCGTCGCTGGCGGCGTCGGAAGGGATTCCGGTAGATTACTGGAAGCCAGGCAATTTGCGCGACCGCGTGGACTCGTTGCTGCAAGTGACCTACGGCCCCGGCGACTGGATGAAGGCGTATTCGAATGACCAAATCTTCCTCAACCGCCCCCTGATCGCCTCCCGGGGCCTTTCCCTCGCTGCGCTGCAGCGCACGGTCGCGGAGTGGGCCGCGCTGGAACCTTTGGTCCACGCAGCGTACACGGCGACGGACCTGGTCAACGGGAGCGGGCCAGACGATTTGGTCGACCGCCTCCGCCGAGGACACCACCCCACGCTTTCCGGCGATGTGGTCATCGTTCCGCTGCCTGGCTACATCGAATACGGCCGCACGGGCACCACCCACGGATCGCCTTTTGCCTACGATACCCACGTGCCGTGCATCTTTTACGGGTGGGGTGTGGAGCCCGGGGTCACCTACGAACGCACCCACATCCGCGACATCGCGCCCACGGTCGCCGCCCTCATCCACAGCCCGCTTCCTTCCGGCACGACGGGGCGGATCATTGAAGACCTGTTCGACTGACATGATCTCCCTCGAACTCCGGCGGGGACGCGGCCCCGGTGGCCCCGAACTCCATGCCGACGCAACATTCCCGGCCCGGGACGGCGCCTGGGAACTCGCGCTCCCGTGCTGGCGACCCGGGCGGTACGAGCTCGGCAACTTCGCCCAATACCTCCTCGCCCTGGAAGCCCTTGCCGACGACGGCACCTGGCACCGGCTCCCGAAGTCGGCCCTCCACCGCTGGTCGGTTGCTCCCGGTCTTCGCCGCTTCCGCTGGCGCTTCCACGCCGGCATCCTCAACGCCGGCTCCACCTGCCTTGCCGACGACCTTTTCTACGTCAATCCGGTGAACTGCATCCTGTTCGACCCGGAGCGCCCCGGGCTCGGGTATGCGCTCACGCTGCCCGATGTGCCCGCCTCGTGGGATGTGGCGACGGGCTTGCCGCGTGGCGCGGACGGCACCTTCGTCGCCGCGGACTTCGACCGGCTTGCGGATTCTCCGTTGCTGGCGGCGCCGGAGCTTTGGCATCGGACGTACGAGGAGGCGGGGACTGCGTTTCACGTTTGGGCGTACGGGGCGCCGCCCCGGGAGCACGACCGCTTCCTCGACGACCACCGCCGCTTCACGGCTTGCATGGTCGGCGACTTCGGCGGGACCTTCCCCGAGCCGGCCTACCATTTTTTGTACCTCTTTCCCGACCTCGACGTGCGCCACGGCGTGGAACATGCGGATTCGACGGTGATTGTGATGGGGCCGCCCGAACGGGTCGCCACTGAGGAAGGCCATGAAGAACTGATTTCCATCGCTTCCCATGAGTTGTACCATGCGTGGAATGTGAAGCGTCTGCGGCCGGCGGAGTGGTTGCCGTACGACTTCGAGCGCGCGGTGCCCAGCCGCCTGGGCTATGTCGCTGAAGGGGTTACGACCTACATGGGCGACCTGTACCTGCACGAGTCGGGCTGCATCGATACGGACGCGTGGCTGCGCCGCATGAACGAGTTCTTCCGCCGCCATTTCAGCAATCCGGGCCGGCTCAACATGTCGGTGGCCGATTCGGGCTTCGACACGTGGCTCGACGGGTACATCGCAGGCGTAACCGGCCGTAAGTCATCGATTTACATCGAGGGCGCCGTGCTTGCCTTCCTGTGCGATGTCCGCATCATGCAGCGGTCGGGCGGCTCCGCCTCCCTCCAAACCGCCATCGCAGCCCTCCACGACCGCCTCGTCCCCGCCGGCCTCGGTTTGACGGAATCCATGTACTGGGAGGCGTTGGACGAAGCCGCCGGTGTTCCCGGCGCCACAGCCGACCTGCGCGCCCGCTTCTGTGACGGTTGCGAGGACACGCGGGAGGAGGTGGAGGCGGCGATGGAGTGGATGGG
>CAZMNI010000077.1:0-2857 GCA_964567615.1 uncultured Chryseobacterium sp. | reverse complement strand
GATACAAAGTACCATGCCGTCACATACCTTTGCGGCATGTCAGCCGAGAATGTGCGGGCGCAGATGCGCAAAGGAGTGCTTGAATTGTGTGTGTTGCGGGTTTTGGGCCGCGGAGAGGCCTACACCTCTGACATCTCAGATGCCCTCTCGAACGCAGACATGCTGGTGGTCGAAGGGACGCTGTATCCGCTGCTGACGCGGATGAAGAATGCGGGGCTGCTCATCTACCGCTGGGAGGAATCGCCCGCAGGACCGCCGCGCAAGTACTATGCGCTGTCGGCTGAAGGGGCAGCGTTGCTCGAGCGGCTCAACGCGGAGTGGACGGCCTTTGTGGCGGCGGTGGATTCATTGGGAATAGGGTCAGTAGACAACAACGGAAAAGAACCGAGTGCATCATGAAAAAGACGTTGGACATTCAACTGGGGGGGCTGTTGTTTCACCTCGATGAGGACGCGTACGTGCGGCTCGACGCGTACTTGGCTTCCCTTCGTCGGCATTTGGCTGCGACCGAAGGGCGCGAGGAAGTGCTTGCGGACATCGAGGCGCGCCTGGCCGAGTTGTTTCGGGAGCGGCTGGGAAAGGGGCGGGAAGTGGTGGCGCTGAGCGATGTAGAGGATGCGATGGCACGGCTGGGGGCGCCCAGCGAGTTCGGCGAGGCGGCGCCGGAAGATGTACCGCAGGGGGGCCAAATTGAACAGAGGCGGCGGTTGTACCGGGACGGGGAGGAGCGGTTGATCGGCGGCGTGTGCTCCGGTCTCGCGCATTTCTTTGCGGTGGATCCGGTGATTGTGCGGGTGCTGTTTGTGGTGTTCGGGGTGTTTTCCGGGGTCGGGGTGGTGGCGTACTTCGTGCTTTGGGCAGCCACACCGCGAGCGGTGACGGCGGCAGAACGGCTGGCCATGAAAGGCCGGCCGGCGACGTTTGACAACATCCGGCAGGCGGTGGAAGAGGAGGTGAGCGGCCTGGAAGGGCGGCTGCGCAAACCGGCTCGCCGCGCGCTGGAAGGGGCAGGGGAGGTGTTGAAGGCCCTGGTTCGCGGCGTGTTGCGGGCGATCGGGGTGCTGTTGTTGCTCGGAGCGTTCGGGACGGGTGCCTTGTTGTTGGCCGTGGTGTGGGGCATCGGCATGCCGGCGCTCGGCCCCGACGGGGTGTCGGCGGCAGACTTCCTCGGCCTGTTCTTGCCGGAGGGGTTCGGGACCCGCTACTTCTTGACGGCGGCCTTGCTTGTATTGACGGCACCGGTGGCTGCTACCGTGCTGTTCTTTGCACGGGTGGTGTTCTCCACGACGGGGCGCGGGACCGGCTACATCCTCGCAGGTGCTTCGGCGCTTTCATTTGCGGGGATGGCCATGTTGGTGGCGCTCGGGATCCGGATGGAGATGGAAATGTCCGAGGAGTCCGAAGTGTTGCATGCAGTGGAATTGCCTGCAGGGCCGACGGCATGGACCTGGAGCATGGTCGACGGGGCGCAGGGGAGCGGGGAGCGGGTCCTGCTGTCGGAAGGCGAGTCCGGCGAGTCTTCGTGGGTACTCGGCAAGGACCGGGTGTACTACGACGGGGTTGCGCTGGATGTGCAGCCGACGGACCGGGAGGTGGCCCGGCTGGAGTGGACGGCGGTGGCGGAAGGCGGGTCGCGGCGTGCGGCGCGCGCGCGGGCCAGTGCCATCGCGTACGAGGTGGAAGCGGATTCCACGGGGGCTATCCGGGCGAGCGACGTGCTCAGCTACCCGCGGGGCGACCGCTTCCGCGGCCAAACTGTGCGCCTGACCCTCTACCTGCCGGTCGGCTCCACCGTCCACATTGACTCATCCGTCGAGCCGTTCCTCGACGATGTCGCGAACCTTGACGACGTGTGGGACGGCGACATGGGCGGCCGCACGTGGCAGATGACCGCCTCGGGGCTGACCGAGTTGCGTTAAACGCCCACCGCCGCCGCGCCGCGGAACCGCGGGGCCACGACGAGTTCTTTGCTGCCCGGGGTGTGGACGTAGAAGCCCTCGCCGGATTTGGCGCCGAGGCGTCCGGCCGTGACCATGTTGACGAGCAGCGGACACGGGGCGTACTTCGGGTTGCCGAAGCCGTCCTGCATCACCCGGAGGATGCTCAGGCAGACGTCGAGCCCGATAAAATCCGCCAGTTGCAGCGGGCCCATGGGATGCGCCATCCCGAGCTTCATCACCGTGTCGATTTCCTCGACGCCCGCGACGCCTTCGTGCAGCGAGATGATGGCCTCGTTGATCATCGGCATCAGGATGCGATTCGCCACAAACCCCGGAAAATCATTCACTTCCACCGGTACTTTGCCGAGCTCACGCGACCACTCCATGACCTGCTGCGTCGTCGCATCGGACGTCGCATAGCCGCGGATGACCTCAACGAGTTTCATCATCGGCACCGGATTCATGAAATGCATGCCGATGACGTCCGCCGGCCGGCCGGTCACCGCCGCGATGCGCGTAATCGGAATCGAAGACGTGTTCGTGGCGAGGATGCATCCTTCCGGGGCCGCCGCGTCGATGGCCCGGAACAGGTTGAGCTTCACCTCCTCGCGCTCCGTGGCCGCCTCCACAACCAGGTCCGCCCCCGCGACGCCCCCGGCCAAATCCGTCGTCGTCGCGATCCTCCCCAACGTCGCCTCCCGCTCCTCGGGAGCCATCCCCCCCTTCGCCAGGATCCGGTCCAAATTCCGGGCAATCGTCCCCAGCGCCCGCTCAAGCGCCCCGGCCTGCACGTCCACCAAGGTTACACTGTGCCCACTTTGGGCGAATACGTGGGCAATCCCATTGCCCATCGTCCCTGCTCCGATTACGGTTACCTGTGCCATCCCCGCGAAAGTACGCAGACCGGGATGGTTCAG
>CAZMNI010000076.1:0-9265 GCA_964567615.1 uncultured Chryseobacterium sp. | reverse complement strand
CTTTGACCCTTTTATCGGCCTCCCCGCTCAGGGGAGGCCGATTTTTTGTTTCCACGATTTCCCATTCCCCACGCCCGATCAGTTTCGCCCTTTGCGGGTCCACTGTGCGAGCTCGTGCTCAAGCCGTTGGCCCGCATCGAGGCCTAACTTCTTGCGCACGGTGGAGCGCATGGCATACAGGTACGGTTCGCTGCAGCCGAGTACATGTGCGCAATCGGCCGCGGATACGTGCTGGTGGAGGAGGTGCAGCAGCAACTGCTCCTTCCCGTTGAGCCGGTGCCACGCAGCCGGGAGGTGCGCTGAACCTTGCAACGGCGAGTTGCCCGACTCGAAGGCGCACGCTTCCCAAAGCGCGAACTGCAGCGATTGCGGCTTTCCTGCCCGCGCAGCCGCGAGCAACAGCCCGAGGTAGCCACTTGCTCCGGGTGCCGCAGCCGCTGCAGTGGCTTGCCGGTGTTGCAGTTTTCGAAACCGGGTCCAAAGCACCAGCACCGCAATGGCGAGAACGAGGACCGCCCCGAGGTGCACAATGAGTCGGCGCAGGGCCTGGTATTCCCACCATGCCTTCAACTCTGACGGAGCCGGTAAACGGGCAATCAAGGCATTCGGGAGCAGCTCTTTGCGCAGAGCCAAGGGGCCCACAAAGGCCCACACACCGGCCGGACTCAGCGCGCGGTAGTCCTCACCTGCAACCGCACGTGCTTCGCGTTCGAGGTGCATTCTCCAGGGGGCATAGACCCATTTGAGCGGTCCGAGCAAGTCGGCAGCAGCAGCTGTATCCTGTCGGATTGCGGCTTCGAGCCGCGGGCGCAGTCGCTCCCATTGTTCCAAATCAGGTGCATGCAGCATGGATTCCGTGAACAGGCCGATTTCAGGCAGATCAGGTGCGGCATCGGCGAGCGAAGCGGCCCAGGTGGAGGCGTGCACGCGGATGGCGGCAGAATCTTCTTCGGCAAGCGCCGCTTGCCAAACTTCCACCGCGCCCCCCGCCGCCTGCGCTGTCGCGGACACGAAAGCCAGGAGCAGTCCGAGCGCTCGCGGTCCATGCTGTTTCCACCACGCGACGATGGACATGCCGCGCGGAATGCCGAGCCGTTGCCTCAGGACGGATCGGCGGTTCAAGATGTAGCCCGGGGTGCGGTCCAGTGCTTGGGCGATGGACTTCGCATTGAGTCCTCGGGCACTCATTTCGAGTACGCTGTACTCTAATGTGTTTATTTTGAATGAGTTTCTGAATTCTGCTTCCGGCGACAATCCCTCCCCTGCATCCGCCCCGCTGGTGTGTTCCCACCGTGCGGCCCAATCCGACCGGACACTTCCGGCAGCGATTTCGCGGTGCAGTTCCTCGAGGTCCGCAGCGCGCGAGGCCGGTTCGGGTTCACCCGCGGCTGTGCCCGAAGACCAGATTGCGCGGTGCCGTTGCCTGCGCAATTGCAAGAACACGTAAACCAGTCCTGAGAGCAAAAGCACCAGCACCGCTTCTGCAGCATACGCCCCAGCGAACAACAGGCGGTAATTCCGAGTGGCAAAACGCTCACTCTCTGCCGGCTGTTGGAGGGTTGCCTCGAATTCGGGGAGAGCGTGCAGCCGTTTGGCAGCAACGAAGTAGGCCCATGCAGCATCCAAGTTTCCCGAATTCTCAAAATGTGTGGCCAGCAAATCTGGCCGCAGCAGACCAAGCGCCGGCGAGAATGCGATGCGCAATTCGTCGGGAGCAAGAGCAGTTGCGCGGTCTACGAGCAGATCCCGCGCAGCGGCACTTTCCGTAAAGATGCTATAGAGAAACAGGCTCGAGAGGAACTGCGTGGTCGGCAACCGCGCTTGGTCGATGATGCGGAACTCTGCCGTAGCTGCGGCGGTATCCTGCAGCTGGATGGCGGCGGCGAGGAGGTTTTGGTGCAACATCCACGACAAATCGGTGTTCGCTGCCGGGGAAAGAGGTGTGTCCTGCGCAAGGAGTGCGTCCAATCCCTGCTGCGCGATTTTGCGCGCCCGATCGGGACGGTGCAACGCCAGGTAAAGCGCCGACAAGTTGTTCAGGAGTTGAAGGTTGACCTCCCCGGTCGTCAAAGCGAGTGCGCGTTCGTATGCCTCCGTCGCGGCTTCCAAATTGTTCGCGCTGTACTGGCATGCCCCGATGGCATCCCAGCCGGAAGGCCCGCAGTTTTCGAAAGCCGCTACGCGTTCAAAATGCACTGTGGCTTCGGCGTATTTCCCGAGTTTGTAGAAGGCAGCCCCAAGCTGGTAGTGGTAGTTCGGGAAGTCCGGATCACAGCCAGCAGGTAGCTGCAACGTGCGCAATTCAGGGGGCAGTTCGGTGCTGGTGGTGCCGTTCCATCCGAAGGCCATCAGCGCGATGCCCAGGGATGCGACGTCGCAATCGTTGCGTTTTGCGCCCTCCGTGAGCAAGGAGCGGCCGTGTTCAAGCAGCTCCACGGCGCTCCGCTTCGATGCAAACGCCTCCTGTTCAAACCGCTTTACTTGGGCAAAATCCACTGGGCGCTGCGCTACCCCGAAGAAGGCAAATACCGACACAAACGTCCCTACCAGCGCGTACTTCCACATGGGAGCGAAGAAACTACCCAAGCCGGAAGATTGCTGAAGCCGGGGGGTATATATTCGATAGGATATAGAATGTGATAATCCTCACATTCAGTTCCGCGTCGGCAAGGTGAGCAGGAGGGTTTCGAGGCCGGCCCGGTCTACGGTTTGGTGCCCGGGAGGGGGGGTGAAGCGGTCGGCGGGGAGCCGTCCGGGCTCTGCACGTTCTGCGGTCAATCGGTACAGCACGCCGTCGCCCCACGTCACCTCCCGGGGCATCGCCTCGCCGCCCCAAACGCAAGGTGCACCGCCCCACGTCGGCTCCACCTGTCCCACGCGCCCGGTCACCTCACAGGGCTCCCGAAGCTCCACCGGTACGCCCACAAAGCGGAAGAACACGTGCGCCGTTCCGTCGCCGGGCAGCAGCCACACCCGCGGCTCCCCGCGAAACCATTCGTCGATGCGGAACTGCTTTCCATCCGTGGCCACCACGACGGAATCCGGGACGTGGTGCACTTGGGTCGAAGCGACAGCCACCGGGTCCACGCGGTAATGCACCGTCCCGGACCATCCCCGGCCGCGCTGGGCGCAAAGGGGAGAAGTGGCCACAAGGCCAGAAACCGCCACCAGGAGAAGGGAACGCATCATGGGGTAAAGATGGGTCAGAAGTCGAGCAACCGGCGCAGCGCCGCACCCGTCCGCTCGGCGGAGTTGAGCACAAACCGTTCCAAACCTTCGTTGAGCGGAATCGCGGGCGATTCGAGCGAACCCACGACGGCCGGCGGCGCGTCGAGGTCCCGAAACAGTTCCGAAGCCACCCGCCCGGCCAGGGCCTGCGCAAAGCTGGGCGACGCCGGCTCTTCCGTCACGACGAGGACGCGGTGGGTTCGCCGCACCGACGCCGCCACCGCCTCAAAGTCCAGCGGCACGATGCTGCGCAGGTCAATCACCTCCACCCGCCGCCCTGTCGCTTCCTCCTCCTGCGCAGCGGCCTCGAGGGCCCAATACACCCCCCGGCCATACGCCACCACCGTCGCGGCATCGCCGGCCTGCACGGTACGCGCCACGCCGAGCGGCACGACATACGCCCGGTCCGGTTCGATGCATCGGGCGGCTTCTGTACCGGGGAGCTTCGACCAGTACAGCCCCTTGTGTTCGAGGACCACGACCGGGTTCGGGTCGTAGAACGCCGCCTTGAGGAGCCCCTTGAGGTCCGCACCGTTTGAGGGGTAAGCGACCTTGATCCCGCGGATGGCGGAGAGCACGCTTTCGATGCTGGAGCTGTGGTACGGGCCTCCGCTGCCGTACGCGCCGATGGGGACGCGGATGACGCTGTGGATGGGCCACTGCCCGTTCGAGAGGAAGTAGCTGCGGCTGAGCTCGGTGAAGAGTTGGTTGAGGCCGGGCCAGAGGTAGTCGGCGAATTGGACCTCGACGATGGGACGGAGTCCGGCGGCGCTCATGCCGGCCGTGCTGCCGATGATGAAGGCCTCTTGGATGGGGGTGTTGAAGACGCGTTCCTCGCTGAATCGGGCGGCGAGCGTGGCGGCTTCGCGGAAGACCCCGCCGAGCCGCGCGCCCACGTCTTGGCCGTAGAGCAGGGCTTCCGGGTGGTCTTCGAGGAGTTCTGCCATCGCGTGGAGGGCGCAGTCGACCATCAGGGTGGGTTCACCGCCGGCGGGCGTGCGCTCACCGCGTTCTGCTGCGATGGGGGAGGGGGCGAGGAAGTGGGCGGCGAGGTCTTCGCCGCGGGGTTCTGGCGCGGCGGCGGCGGAAGCGAAGTCGGCTGCGACCGCGCTGGCCGCCTCGTCGCGGACGCGGGCGAGCTCGTCGGGGGCGATGCCGAGTTCGACGAGGCGGCGTTCGAGCCGCGGGAGGGGATCGCGGGACCGGTGTTCTTCGAGGTCGTGCCGGTACCATTCGCGCCGGACGCCGCTCGTGTGGTGGCCCAGCAGCGGCACGCGGGCGTGGACGAGGACGGGGCGCCGTTCTGTGCGGACCGTGGTGAAGGCGCGGTCCATGGCGTCGAGGGCGGCTTCGGTGTCGGCGCCGTCGATGCCGAAGGCCTCGATGCCGGGGTAGGCCTGCGCGAGGGTCAGGGCGTCGCCGAACCGAATTTCCGAGGCGTGGGCGCTGATGTCCCATTCGTTGTCTTGGACGAGGACGACGATGGGCAGCTGCCGGAGGGCGATCATGTGGAGGGCCTCGCTGACCTCGCCTTCCGTCATGGCCGCATCGCCGATGGAGAGGAGGACGACGGGCGGGGCACCGTCGCCGGCGACCTCGTGCGGGAGCCCCCGCTGTTCGCGGTACTGGATGCCGAGGGCGCAGCCGGCTGCCGGGATGGCTTGCATGCCCGTGGCGGAGCTTTGGTGCGGGATGCGCGGCATCCCGCTGCGCTTGAGCGAAGGATGGCTGTAGTACGTCCGGCCCCCGCTGAACGGGTCGTCCGCCTTTGCGAACAGCTGCAACATCAGCTCCCGCGGCGTCATCCCGCAGGCGAGCAAGATGCTGTCGTCGCGGTAGTATGCGCTCAGGAAGTCCTGTTCGCGGAGCAGGCGTCCGGCGGCGAATTGGATGGCTTCGTGCCCGCGCGAGGTGGCGTGCACGTACTTCGAGGTCAAACGGGCATGCTCCTCGTAGAGATCGGACATGGCGCGCGCCGTAGCAAACGCGCGGTGGGCGGCTAACAGTTCCGCAGCGGTAGGCATGCCGCGAAGGTACGCGGGTGCAGGCGAGTCAGGAGTTCCAGAAGTTCTGGGGTGACTGTGCGGAGGTGTAGCATCGGAATGCGCGGGGGTCTTCGCGGAAAAAGCAGGCGAGGTAGGACAGGGTGACGGGGTCTAACGTGCGCAGCTCCAGCGCGATGGCCCGCAGTTCTTCGAACGTGTACATCCGTTGCAGCCGGTCCCAGTCCGCTTGCAGGCCGTATTCAACCACCTGATGC
Organism: uncultured Chryseobacterium sp.; assembly: GCA_964567615.1. Classification (GTDB taxonomy): domain Bacteria; phylum Bacteroidota; class Bacteroidia; order Flavobacteriales_D; family Sanyastnellaceae; genus CAMCYM01. Next base: position 3,777 of record CAZMNI010000076.1, on the reverse strand, counting down.
ACCATGTACGGGGCGTGCTCGTCCCGGTCCAACGCTTCGCGGCGGGTGTCCCAGAACAGGTGCGACGAAAATCCGTCGAAGTCGGTCGGCATGGCCCGAAGATAGCTTCGCGGAGGAATTACCTTCGCGGGCATGGGGGCTGAACAGCATGTGGATTTTGCCAAATGGGAGGGCGCAGGCAACGACTTCATCCTGGTCGACGGTCGCCGGCTGCCGGCGGCCCTCGATGCGTCCCGCATCGCGGCATGGTGCGACCGGCGCACGGGCATCGGGGCGGACGGGGTGATCGTGCTGCGGCCGCTCGCGCCGGGCGTTTGGGAAGCCGATTACCGCAACGCGGACGGCTCCCGCTCCTTCTGCGCAAACGGCACCCGCGCGGCCTTCGCCTACCTCCGCGGCCACGGCGAATCGGTCGAAGCCCTCGAGGCCTCTGACGGCACCCACGCCGTCCGCTGGGACGCGGACCGCGGCCTCCCCGGCGTTGAACTCCGGCCCGTCGCCGCGCCCCGCTTCCGGCCGCCGATGACGTCACACGGCACGGAGGCGGCCAGCGCGGACACGGGCTCCCCGCACCACGTCGAATTCCTCGCGCCGTCGTCGGCCCTCGCCACCGTGGACGTCGCCGCCCTCGGCGCCGCCATCCGCCACGACCCCGCCTACGCCCCCGCCGGCACGAACGTCAACTTCGTCGCCCCCCCGGACGGCGAGGAATTCGCGATGCGCACCTTCGAGCGGGGGGTCGAAGCGGAGACGCGGGCCTGCGGCACCGGCGCCACCGCCGCGGCCCTCGCCGACTACGCCCGGCGCGGAGGCGCCCCCCGGCGCCGGGTCCGCATGGCAGGCGGCGACCTCGAAGTCAGCTTCGAGCCGGCCCCCGACGGCAGCTTCCGCCACGTGTGGCTCTTCGGTCCCGCCCGCGAGGCCTTCCGCGGCACCGTTCACTGGCTCCTCGCCCTCCTGCTCGCCGTGGCGGGCGCCCTGCCGTCGGCGGCGGCACCGGACGCGGTACGGCCCACGCCGGCGCCGCTGTCCGACGCCGCCACCGTCAGCCTCCTGACCGGCTCGCCCGGGCAGGAGCTTTGGTCTGCCTGGGGCCACACGGCCATCCGCATCACCGACCCGTCCTCCACGCCGCCGTACGACATGACGTACAACTACGGGACCTTCGCCTTCGGCCCCGGGTTTTACGCCCGCTTTCTGCGCGGCCACCTCGATTACCGGCTCTCCGCCCAACCCTTCGCCGACTTCGTCACCGAGTACACGCTCAGCGGCCGGGCCCTGCTCGAACAGCCGCTTGACCTTGCACCCGATGATGTGCGCGCGCTGGCCGGGTACCTGAAGTGGAACGCCCACCCGGAAAACGCGACGTACCGCTACGCCTTCTTCGGCGACAACTGCTCCAGCCGCGTGTTGACCGTCCTCACGCAGGTCTTCGGCGACCGCTTCGACGCGGGGTGCCGGCTGGATCCGGCCCTTGCAAACGAAACGACCTTCAGGCAGGCGGAAGTGCCTTATTCTGTGGGGGATGCGTGGGTGCATGCAGGCATTCAACTTGCGCTCGGGCCACGGGCCGATCGGCCGATGCCGCCATGCGGCTCGTCCTTCCTGCCGGACGGCCTCATGGCCCAAATCCAAATCGCCACCCTCGACGGCCGTCCTAATGCTGCGCCGCCCACCGAGTACCTCCCCCCCGAAGGCCCGTGGCACCGCACCCTCCCCACACGCACCCTCTTCCACCCGCTGACCTTCACACTCTTCCTCCTCGCCCTCTCCCTCCTCACCCTCCGCGGCGCAGCCGCCCCTCAATCCTTGGCGGCGCAGCCGCCCCTCACACTGAGAAGCGGCGCAGCCGCGACCCTCCGCGGCGCAGCCGCCTCCCTTCCGCTCTTCCTTGCCGGCCTCCTCGGCACCGTGCTGACGGCAGCGTGGGCAGCGACCGACCACGTGGACATGCACGGGAATTGGAACCTGCTCTGGGCGTCGCCGTTGCTGCTGTTGGCGGCGGTGCCGGCGGTGGGTCGACGGCGGTGGGGGGTGCGGCTCCGGCAAGTGTGTGCGCTCGGGGTGGCCGTTTGGCTCGTGGCCGGCTGGGCCTTGCCCCAAACTTTCCCCGGCGTCCTCCTCCCGTGGGCCCTCGCGGTCTTCATCGGGCTGCAGCCCTGGAACCTCCTTCCTCGCCGCGCATGAACCTTCGGCTCGTCCCCTCCGCGCTTCTCCTCGCGGCGTTTGCCTCGCTGCTGGGCGGCTGCACGAAGGAGCCCACCCGCTGGAACCTCGCGGTACGGCTTCCGGTGGTGGAGGATTCGCTGACGTGGGATGACGTGCTGGAGGGGACCGGTGCCGAGCTGGTGGAGGGGGAGGAGGGGGCGGTGTTGGTTTGGAAAGGGACCCTCGGAACGGTGGCGCCTGGCGACTTGCTCACCCTTCCGGACACGACCATTCTCTATGCGTTCTCACCGGAATTTGCGGGCGGGCCGTTCCCGGTGCCGCCGGGCGTGACGCTGTTCGAGCAGGCCGAGGACATCGATTTTGCAGGGATCGAGGCGGCGCTGCGGGGGGCGGTGCTCGAAGCCGGCGTGCTGCGCTACCGCATCGAAAGCACGGTCGATGGGGCCGTGGCGATGCGGTACGATTTGCCCGGCGTTTCGGTGGCCGGCGGCGCCGTGGTGCTCGAGGAGGTGCTGGAGCCGGGGCCGGGCGAGGACCGGGCGGTGCGGGAGGGCGTGGTGGATTTGGCCGGCGCGGAGGTGGACTTCACGGGGGTCAGCGGGCTCGATGTCAACCGGATGGGATCGCTTTTGACGGTCGGAACGCCGGCAGACATCCTCGACACCGCGGCCATCTACGGCGCTGATAGCGTGCGCATTGCGTTGAAGTTTGAGGGTGTGCGCGTACGCCAAGTCGTGGGCTACTTCGGCGATCCGGTGGAAGATTGGCAGTTCGATGCGGAGCTGGTGGACCGGTTGCGCTTTCCGTCCGGGTTCATCGACTTCGAAGCGGCGCGGGCGCGGCTCGTGCTGGTCAACCGGCTCGGTGCGGATCTGCGGATGCAACTCGATGCGCTGCGGGTGGACGAAACGCTCATCCAACTTCCGGTCCTGGGCCAGCCCATCTTGCTCGCCCGGGCAGACGTGAGCGGTCCAGAACCGGTGCCGACGCGCTACGAAATCGACCTGCTCCGGGCGCGTCCGTACATGCCAGCGGTGCTCGGGGGCTTGCCGGCCAAAGTGCACGGCCGGGGAACGGTGGCACTCAACCCGCTGGGCGATATCACCGGCGGAAACGACTATTTGCATGCGGATTACCTGCCTTCGTGTGAACTGGAACTCGAAGTCCCCTTGCGCATCGGGCTCGAAGGAATCACCTTCCGCGACACGGTCGAACTTGGGGCCATAGCGGGAGACGGACCGGCATTCAGCGGCTTCCTCGAGGTCGAATTTGCCAGCACGTTTCCGGTCGCGCTGACGGTGGCGGGGAGTTGGGTCGGCGAAGACGGGGTGCCTTTTGCGGGCGAAGTGCCGGCGTTCGTGCCGGGGTGGGGGGTGCCCTACACCCTGGGCACCGTGCGCATCCCGATGTCGTCCGCGTTGCTGGCTGAGCCGACAAAACTGGCCCTCGAAGCGACACTGGCCACTTCAGGGCGGGTGGAGCTTACGGGGAAGGAGGTGGTGCGGATCCGGGTGAGGGTTGAGGTTGAGGGTTGAGGTTGAGGGTTGAGGGTTGAGGGGTGAGGGTTGAGGGAACAGGTTGAGGGAACAGGTTGAGGGTTGAGGGATG
>CAZMNI010000075.1:0-9310 GCA_964567615.1 uncultured Chryseobacterium sp. | reverse complement strand
CGCACATCCAAAGCACTGTGGTGCGGGACCTGATGCGCAACGGTGGCGACGTGTCGGGCTTTGTTCCCCCGGTCGTCCTCCACGGCGCATGAGCATCCGGTTTTTTTACACCGCGTTCGCGTGTGCGCTGGGGTTGCTCGCACATTTGAGCAGCGTCCGCGCTTCGGTACCGGACACCTTGAACGGCCGGTTGATCGGATTCCAACGGGGATCGGTGCCCGCAGTGGTGCACGTGTTTGAGGTGACGGATCCGGCGGCGGGTCGTGAAGTTTGGCGCGAGGTGCTGGTGGTCGGGGATTCAGGGAAGTTTCAAATGGCACTGCGGTCGGGCCGTACGGAGTTTCTGGTTTTTGAGTGTCCGCCGTTTCGTTGGCAGGTGCTTGTGCAGCCAGTTGAACGGGCGGAACTTGAGTTGAGGCATCCGCGCCCGGGCGCACTGCGGCTGCAGGGCGTGCCTGGTCCGGTGCGGTGGAACGGGCCGCACCCGTCGGCCGCCTTGGATACCCTGGCGGTTGTGCAGGCGCGTCTGGAGGCGGAGGGCGCGCAGGAATTGCTGCTCCTCTCTGGCGGTGTATCGGGCGGAAGGGCGCTCCTGGATGCCGGTAGGTTGGATGCGTTGCAGGCGGAATTTCGAGCCGCCGTGGGGCGGGCAAGGGAGGATTTGGCCGGCGCTTCGCCGGAGTTCCGCGATCTGGTGGCGGCCTCCGAAGCGCGGTGGAGTCGCACGTGGTCCGTGGGGGGGAAGCGCAAGCCGTCGGCTCCGCCAGAATTGGCCGGCAGAAACGGGGCGGAATTGCTGCGTTCCCCGGGCTATGTGGCGTGGATGCGAGAGGAGTGGGGGCGGTGGTGGAAGGATGCGGAAATCGACGCTGCAGGATTGCGCGCAGCGGTTGCCCGCTTGCCGGCCGATTCCCTGGCAGCGCTCGGGGCGGCGATGGGCATGCCGCACGGCGACGCATGGACCTGGGGCACCGCGTGGTTGGTGCGGGCCATCGAAGAAGCGGATGTAGCGGTGGACGAGGCCTTTAGACGGTTCGCCTTTCCGGAAGAGATCGAGCAGGCATTCCAGGCATTGCAGGCAGAGCGCACGGCTGAACCGCATCTGGAGGGGGTCAAATGGACGACCACGGGCGATGCGGTGGAGGCGGCCGAAGAGGCCTGCGGGCGGGGATGGACGGTGCTGCTGATGGTCCGCCACGGATCTGCGACTGCAGAGCGGGAGCGCGAATTGCTCGTGCAGCTGCGGGACCGGTTGGACCGCCGCGACGTGGGGTTTGTGGTCGTTTCGCTGGACATCCGTGAAGTGGATTGGGAACGGACCGTGCAGGCCCGGCGTCCGAAGGAGCGGCTTGTGTGGCTCGGGAACGATCCGCGCGCCCTGCGGGCGCTCCAAATCTCCACAGTTCCCCAGGTGGTCCTCGTCGCCCCCGATGGACGGGTGGACCGTGGGTGCAGTGTGTTGCCGAGCGCGGGCCTGGAGGGCTGTTTGGCCCGGCTTCCGAAGTAAGGTTCAGAAATCTTCCAACGTCCCACTCGCAGCGGCCGCCGCACGGTCGAGGATCTTGTGCAAGCTCGAGTAGGTCGAAGCGAGCAAAAAGTCGGGCAGGGGACGTGGGAACCACTTCACCACACTGATGCCTTCCTCCGTTTGTGGGGCACCTGCGGTATCGTGGCCTTCGTGGATGGCCCGGAACCAGAACGTGGTTTTCAAACTTGCACGTCCTGCCATTTCAAACGTGTGGTAGGTAGGTCCGAGCAGTTCACCGAGCAGCAGGTCCCGGATGCCGGTTTCTTCGTTCACTTCGCGCAGAGCGGCGGCTTCGATGGCTTCACCCGGCTCTACCTTGCCCTTCGGCAAGTCCCACCGCCCGTTGCGCTCCATCCACAAAATGTGGCCGTCGCGGTTTTCCACCACACAGCCGGCCGCGAGCACCTCGTCGTAGCCGAGGCAGAACTGGATCCAGAGCTGTTCGACGTCCGGTGCGGTCAGCGTGATTTGTTGAATGTCAGGGCGTTCACGCAGAAGTTTTGGCAATTCTAACAGCGTGTGCGCATCCGGCTCGTGCAAGTGAATGCCGGGGTGAGGAAGGTCATCGCTTTCCTTGAAAAGAACCGGGCGGTTCAGGATATAGACTTCATACATTCGCGCCGTCATTCTTCCGCCGTGGAAAGCAATCGCAAAGTTGCCGAATTCCTGCTCCGAATCAAAGCGATTCAGCTCAATCCGGATCGCCCCTTCACTTGGGCGAGTGGTCGGAAGTCGCCCATTTACTGTGATAACCGAAAGACGCTCAGTCATCCACAGGTCCGAACCTACCTGCGGCAGGTGTGTACAGCGGAAATTGAAAAGCAGTTCGGCAAGCCCGCAGGCATCGCAGGTGTAGCTACCGGGGGCATTGCCCTCGGAGCTCTAGTGGCCCAAGAACTCGGTCTGCCCTTTGTGTACGTCCGTTCAGAACCCAAGGGCCACGGACTGGGCAATACCATCGAGGGAGATTTGAGCGTGATGTCGAATTGCGTGGTCGTGGAGGATTTGGTTTCGACGGGAGGCAGCAGCCTGAAGGCGGTCCAGGCGTTGCGGGAGGCGGGTGTCGAAGTCAAGGGCATGGTGGCAATCTTCACCTACGGTTTTCCTGAAGCAAAGCAGGCCTTCCGAGGGGCAGGTTGTCCGCTGTTTACCTTGACGGATTATCCCACTTTGCTCGAACAGGCCACTGCCGAGGGCTACCTGGATGCCGGGTCGCGGCAGGCCCTCGAGGGCTGGTCAGCCGACCCGAAGGGCTGGTCCGACGCCCACAGTTGAACATGGAATTCACCAGCAATACGGTCGCCTGTGCGGCCCCAGCGGCCGATGTGCTCGCCTTCCTCGCAGAACCTGCACATTTAGCGGATTTGCTCCCATCCGACCGGTTCAGCGATTTCGAAGTACGTCCGGGAGGTTGTGCATTCAAGTTGACCGGGGGCATACCGGTGGTGCTGGCACGTGCCGAGGACCCGCAGGGAGGGGTAAAGTACACCTCCGCGAAAGGCACGCCGGTGAAGTTTCATTTGGTGGTATTTGCGGCGGATGTGCCCGAACGGCCCGGTTCGTGTGCCGTGCACGTCGCCGGCGAAGCCGAGGTGAACGCCTTCACCCGCATGTTGGTGGAAAAGCCCCTCGCTCAGGTCATGGATACGCTCGCGCAGGCGCTCGAGGCGCGCTTCAGCTGAAGCGCCAAACGACTTCGCCGGACTCCAACCGATCGGGGGGGCGGTCCCCGCGCACATCGGCTTCCCACTGAAAGTTTCCCGTTCCGTCGGGTGCGACACCTAAAAAAGTTCCCAGCCACGGTCGGCCTTGGACGTCAAATGTCCTGGTCTCTCCGCGTCCGAATGCCACGGCGTTGAATGCCGTCGCTGCAGCTTCCGATCCGCTCCATCCGGCACATTCGCGCTGATCGACAGCCTCTACCACCGCGTGCAGCAGCACTGAAGTGAGTTCTTCCCGCGATTCGCTTCCGCCCGCATCGAACCAACCAGCCGGTCCTTGCGCTCCGCGCGTGCCACCGTTCAGGCCGATGCCCAGCACCCAACCGCCCCACTCCGTTCCCCGCCAAGAGGTCTCGAGCAAGAGGCCGGCCAGTTTGCGATCGCCGGTCAGCACATCGTTTGGCCACTTCAGCCGCAAAGCCGCAGCTCGGTCCCTCGCCAAGCGGGAGGCAAGTGCGTCGCGGACCGCCACGGCCACCACCAAGTTCAGTTCAGCCAAGCGCTCCGGACCGGGGCTGTGCCGCCAGCGGTGGGCGATGCTGAGCAGCACATCCGCTCCGGGCTCATCGGTCCAGGCCCTCCCGAGCCGGCCCCGGCCGGCGGTTTGGTGCGCGGCAGTGCAGGCAAACCAACTTCCCGGAGCGGCCGCACGCAGCCACGCCATCGCCTCCGAGTTCGTGCTCTCCACCACGGCCCAGTGCCTGCACGGAACGCGCACAGAACCCACCAGTATGTCTACAAAATCCGGGGGCTGCATCGGTCAAAATTACTACCTTGCACCTCCATACACAGTGCATGCCGGAACAGGAATCGCGCGGGTCAGACCCCTTGTTGGAGGCTGTCATCCATGGCCTTCAGGACACAAAGGCGAAGGGTGTCACCCTGCTGGACATGAGAAATGTGCCGCATGCGGTCGCAGACTGGTTCGTCATCGCGCACGGTACCAGCCGTACGCACGTCGAGGCCTTGGCCCAGTCCGTGGAGGAGGCGACGTTCGTTGAAGCCGATGAGCGCGCTTGGCACAAGCAGGGGCTGCGCAACGGCGAATGGGCCGTCCTCGACTACGGCAACATCGTCGTCCACGTGTTCCACCAGGAAGTTCGTCCGCGCTATGCATTGGAGGAACTCTGGGGAGACGCTGCCATCGAACAACTTGAGGAGGTGTGAGGTAATTGACCCAAATGGAAGAACGCAACGAGAAGTCCGGCGGCAAATCGCGCAAAGGCATCAATTTCTATTGGATCTACGGGGTCATCGCCCTGGTCATGCTGTCGATGCTGTTCTTCGGTGGCAGTTCGGACGGGAAGCAAATCCAGTGGGGCGAGCTGAAGTCGCGCATCGAGCGCGGTGAAATTCAGCGAATTACGCACGATGGCACGCGGGCGACCATCCAACTGAAAAAGGAGGTGCGTGCGCGCGAGCAAGCGAACAAGAACGACGATCAATTGCTCCGTCAAGTGTATTCACCGACGGACTATTGGCTGAACATCCCCGCCGGGGACGCGTATGCGGAGGACCTCAAGGAAATGGCGGAGATGTACGGTGTGGAGCTCGTGTACGAGCCCCGCAACGAATGGGGCGAGCAAATCCTGATGTACGTCATCTTCTTCGCCCTGATGATCGGGGTGTGGATGTTCGTGATGCGCCGCCTGGGCGGGGGCGCCCCGGGCGGCGGCCAAATCTTCAACATCGGCAAGTCGCGCGCTCAGCTTTTCGAGAAAGGAAAAGGCACGGATGTCACCTTCAAAGATGTCGCAGGCCTCGAGGGGGCGAAGGAGGAATTGCAGGAGATTGTCGATTTCCTCAAGTCCCCGGACAAGTACACGAATTTGGGCGCAAAGATTCCGAAAGGCGCGCTGCTCGTGGGCCCTCCCGGAACTGGTAAAACATTGCTAGCGAAGGCGGTAGCCGGGGAAGCGCAGGTGCCGTTCTTTTCGCTGAGTGGATCCGATTTCGTTGAGATGTTCGTCGGGGTCGGGGCGTCGCGCGTGCGCGATTTGTTCAAGCAGGCCAAAGAGAAGGCGCCGGCCATCATTTTCATCGACGAAATCGATGCCATCGGCAGGGCACGTGGCAAGAACCTCAACATGGGTTCAAACGATGAGCGTGAAAACACCCTGAACCAGCTGCTTACCGAGATGGATGGCTTCGGCACGAACAGCGGGGTGATCATCTTGGCTGCGACGAACCGTGCAGACATCCTCGATAAGGCGCTCATGCGTGCAGGGCGTTTCGATCGGCAGATTTACGCGGACATGCCGGATTTGACGGAGCGCAAGGCCATCTTCGAGGTCCACCTCCGGCCCATCAAAACTGACGACCGGGTGGATGTGGATTTCCTTTCCCGCCAAACCCCAGGATTCAGCGGCGCTGACATTGCCAACGTTTGCAACGAGGCAGCCCTTTTCGCCGCCCGCAAGGGCCGCGAGCTCGTCACGCACCAAGACTTCCTCGACGCCGTGGACCGCATCATCGGAGGCCTCGAAAAGCGGTCGAAAATCATCTCTGCCGACGAGAAGAAGACCATCGCCTTCCACGAGGCGGGGCATGCCGTGGTGAGTTGGTTGGTGGAACACGCTTCCCCGCTTGTGAAGGTGAGCATCGTTCCGCGGGGACAATCCCTCGGTGCAGCGTGGTACTTGCCAGAAGAGCGCCAGATCACCACCACAGAGCAGATTTTTGACGAGATGTGTGCGGCGCTGGGCGGAAGGGCTGCAGAGGATTTGGTCTTCGGGAAAATCTCAACCGGGGCCCTCAGCGACCTGGAAAAGGTGACGAAGCAAGCGTACGCCATGGTCACGATCTATGGGCTCAACAAGCGGCTGGGCAACATCAGTTTTTACGATAGCCGCGGAGAACAGACGTTCACAAAACCGTACAGCGAAGAAACGGCGCGCATCATCGACGAGGAGGTCGGCAAGTTGATCGAATCGGCCTACGTCCGGTCGAAGCAAATCCTGGAGGACAACGAGGAAAAGCTCTCCACCTTGGCCGATGCATTGTTGACAAACGAAGTGATTTTCAAGGAGGATGTGGAGCGGATTCTCGGACCACGGCCATTTGCCCCGCGTCCGGAGCCGGTGGCATCTGAGGGGGAGGTGACGCCACAAGTGGATGCGCCACCCGTGCAGGAACCGGAAGCAGCATCAGGGGCGGAGGGAGGAGAGGAAGGAGCTGCCGATGCCTGAGTTTTTCACACGGGCCATCACAGGAGCTGTTTTCGCGGCGGTTGTGTTGGGGGCCGTGTGGGTGCATCCGGCGGCAAATGCCGCGCTGTGGTTGTTGGTGGCGGTTGCAGGGTACCTCGAATGGCATCGGGTGGGCAAATACGCTGCGACTACGCGGGTCTTGGTGGGAGCGTGGCTTCTGGCGTGTGCCCTGTCCATGGGTTTTGCGGCGTGGGATCCGGTAGCGGGGTATGACCCCAAAGCGGTGACGGGGTGGATTTTCATGGTTTGGGCGAACGACACGTTCGCCTACATCACCGGCCGGCTGTGGGGCCGGACGAAGTTGATGCCTTCGGTGTCTCCTGGCAAAACATGGGAGGGGTTCGTGGGGGGCATGCTTGGTGCGGGGATTGTCGCGGCGGCGGTGTTCGGGCCGCGGGAGTTGGGTGCGGGTGTTGCGGTTGCTGTGCTCGCTACGCTCGGCGACTTGACGGAAAGTGCATGGAAGCGGCGCCACGGGCTGAAGGATTCGGGCAATCTGCTCCCGGGCCATGGGGGAATTCTCGACCGGTTTGACGGCTTCGTGTACGTCGCTCCGGCGTTTGCAGTGTGGAACGCATTTCTGTATTGATCATGAGATTTCATCGTGAAGGCCGCGAGACGGCGGTGTATGCCCTGAGCACAGGCGGAGTGATCCTGTTTGCGGCGTGGTGGGGCCTGCCGGTTGCAGGAGCTGCTGCGGCAACGGTGGGGGTGGGGGCGGTTTGGGCACTCCTCTTGAATTTCTTCCGAATGCCCTTTCGCGGGATCGGGGCAGATGGGCAGGACGGTGCGGTCCTGTGCCCCAGCGACGGCAAGGTGGTGGTCATCGAGGTCGTAGAGGAAACGGAGTGGTTCAAGGATAAACGCCTCCAAGTGAGCATTTTCATGTCGCCGTTGAATGTGCATGCCCAGTGGACTCCTGTGCCCGGAAAGGTTGTGGCCGCGCGCTACCATCCGGGCAAGTTTCTCGTCGCGTGGCATCCGAAAAGCAGTACCGAGAACGAGCGGACCACCCATGTCATCGAGGGCCCACGTGGGCAGGTGATGTTTCGCCAAATCGCCGGTGCACTGGCCCGTCGCATCTGCTGGTACCTCGAGGAGGGCATGGACCTTCCTGCGGGCGAGGAGGTGGGCTTCATCAAGTTCGGTTCGCGGATCGATGTGTTTCTCCCACTCGACGCAGAGGTCTGCGTGGAGCTCGGCGCTACCGTGCGAGGCCGCGAAACGGTGCTTGCCCGGATGAAGTGACCGAGGAGGGTTGCAGGGTCGGGTTCTGCGTTATACATTGCCGCATCAACCCTGTTCGAATGAAGCATTTTACCCTTACTGCAGCGGCATTGTCCGTTGCTTTCGGAGCGATTGCGCAAAACACGCCGTCCGGCTTGCCGGCCCTCGGTCTGCGCGATGTACCTCAAATTCCTGTCGAGATGCGCGTGCCTCAGCAGCGCACGCGGTTTGCGGTGAGTGATTTGAGCGAGCGTCCTGCCCAGCCGTTGAACACCACTTCGGTCGGAGAACACACCCACTACACGTCGCGTGAAATCGTCATCGAACGCGCCATCATCGGGGTAACCCAATACGATCTGCAGTCGAATGCGGCGATTGATGACCGCGTAGCAGGTTCAGGGGACGCGGTGTCCACAGCTTGGACCATGAGCCTCGAGTTGACGCCCTTCGCAGACCGCGGGACGGGACACAATTTCTGGGACGGTACCGCGTGGGCCGATCAGCCGTACGAGCGCATCGAGTCCATTCGCGTAGGATGGCCCTCCATCTGCCGACTCGGCACGGGCAACGACGCGGTCGTCGCACACCAGGCCACAGGGCCGCTGGTGTTCAATACCCGCACGGCAGGAACGGGCGCATGGACCGAATCGAACATCCCGACGGAACTCGAGGCCTTCGCTTTGTGGCCGCGGATGGCTTCCGGCGGTGAGGATGGAAACACCTTGCACGTGCTTGCGGTCAGCACGCCGGTGGCAAACGGAGGGGTGGCCATCAATGGCCAAGACGGGGCCCTGCTCTACTTCCGTTCACAGGACGGTGGGTCGACGTGGGACATCATCGACCACCAATTCCCAGAGTTAGGACCGGAGAGTTTCGTCGGATTCAGCGGCGACATCTACGCCATCCATGCCAGCGGCAATACGGTGGCTTTTGCCGTCTTCAACGACTTCTCGGATTCGTTCGTGATGGTCAGTGAGGACAACGGGGACACCTGGACCTACAATACGCTGGTGGATTTCCCGGTGGATTTGTATGTGGTCGATGCCGGTTTACCTGAAATCGGAGAAGACTGGGACGAAGACGGCATCTTCGCCGAGTTCTACAACACGGACGGAGCAGGCGATGTGCACGTGGGTGCAAACGGCCAGGTGCACGTGGTGTACGGTGCCATGTACTACGCGGACACCGACCTCACGGACGGGAACTTCAGCTACTTCCCGGGGGTGAATGGATTGCAGTACTGGACGCCTGCGTTTGGCGCGGACAGCAGCCAAACCATCGCGTACGCTTACGACATCGATGCGTCCGGAACGCTGGACCTCGAGGATGAAATCGCGGCCTACTTCATCAACCTCGCGGGCTTGCCGAGCATCGCCACGGGTGCATTCGGGCAAATTTATGTGTCGTACTCTGCCATCATGGAGAACTTCAGCACAGGGGTCCAAAACTACCGCCACCTCTACATGGTCAAGTCGGACGACAACGGTGCGACGTGGACGTCGGATGCCGCCTGTGACCTCACTCCAGACAGCGATTTTGACGGGTACGAGGCGATGTTCGGCAGCTTGGCGCCCGACGCCTCGAACGGCACCATTGAGTTGATTTACCAACGGGACTACGAGCCC
>CAZMNI010000074.1:0-9390 GCA_964567615.1 uncultured Chryseobacterium sp. | reverse complement strand
CGCTTCGCGGCGAGAGGACGCCTGCTTCGCAGGCTTGAGGCGCCGCTTCGCGGCGGTGAACAGGGATGAGGCGCCGCTTCGCGGCGAGAAGTCGCGGCTTCGCCGCATTTCAAGTTTCTGAAGTGAAGAATTCATGAGGCCACGTTTCCCCTCAACCCCAACCTCAACCTGATCCCGCGGAGCAGCCGCCCCCGCAACCTGATCCCGCGGCGCAGCCGCCCCCGCAACCTCAATCTCAACCTCAACCTCAACCTGATCCCTCACCCCTCACCCCTCACACTGTTTTGGCCGCGCAGCGGCCCCTCAACCCCAACCCCAACCTCAACCTCAACCTCACCCTCAACCTCAACCTGATACCTCACCCCTCAAAGCATCACCCTCCCCACCGCCCGGTCCCGACCGTCGAGGTCGCGTACGTACAGGATGAAGGTGTAGCGGTTGTCTGCCAAGGCGTGGGAGCCCTCGAAGGGCGTGAGGTCCGCGGGCGCACCTTCGCCGCTGCAGGAGGCGAACATGTACTCGTAGTAGCCCTGCTTCAGCAAGAACTCACCGACGTAAGCGGATTCTGAGCTGCTCCAACCCAGCCGGTAGGCCTCCGAGCAAACGCCGCCGGTGAAGTCCCCGAACAGGTAGGGGAAGGGGCTGTGGTCGTGGGAGTTTGCGCTGAGGGTGAACCGGGTCCACACGTACTCGCTGCCGGAGTGGAAATCGCGGAGTTCGTTCGCGACGACAAAGCGGCCGTCGAGGTCGGGGCGGGAGCGGAGCGCGAGCCCGTTGCGGACGGGGGCGGGGTCGAGGAGGAAACGTACCTCCGCGCCGTTGTCTTCTATGCGCGAAATGCCCGCGCTGACGAAGCGGATGGACTTCAGGTCGACGAAGCGCCAGGTGTTGCCGCCGGGAAAGAGCTCGTCGGGTTCCAGGGCGTATTCGAGGGCGTCGGGCCGCACGAAGCGCGGTTTCCAGTCGAGGAGGGCGTTGTCCCAGCGTCCGTTTTGGAGCACGGCGCAGTGCACATCGCGGGTGGGGTCTGCGGGCCGTAGGTTGCCGAAGCTGGCCTCGAGGGCGACTTCTTGGTGGGTGCGGGAGCGGCCGATGTCGCGGGTAGGCAGCTGGCGGGCCCGCAGGTCTGCGTCCTCTTCGAAGACCACGAAGCGCCTGAGGATGAGCACGTCCTGCGGCCGTGCCAAATCATAGACCTCGATTGCATAATTGCCGCTCCGCGTGAACTCCTGCATGTCGTTCGGGAACCACGTCGCATAGTTGACATACGGCACGCGGCTGCCGAAGCTGGGCACAATTTCCGGGAACTGCAGGTCGGGGAAGCCGCGGATGCAGTCCGCCGCCGTCAGCCGGGGCTCGCGGCGCCAATCCCACGTGCACGGCACCAGCCGGTAGCCGAGGGTCCTGTAGCCGGCGTCGAGGTCATCGAAGCGGAACTCGAGTTCCGAGCCACCGAGGGGGACGTGGGGCAGGAGCGTCGGACCGTCCAAGGGGTGCAGAAGCACCGTGGCAAACCCCTTCGCAGTGAGGGAGATAGGAACTTGTGAGCCGGGGCCCACGGAACCGGTTTGGGCGTGGCTCACCGCGCACACGAGCAGTCCGAAAAAATGGGCTGCAAACGCCCCACGAAGAATGAACGAATTCCGGTGCATTTCTCCCGCAAGTAAGTGAACAAGCAACCACAATTGGCGTGTAAATTCGCACCGAAATTTTCAAACCTGCATCGATGCCGCACACGATCCGCATTCGGAAAGGGGTGGATATCCGTTTGGCCGGGGCGCCCTCAGGGGGCGTTCAAGATGCCGCAACAGCGGATGTGTATGCCATTCAGCCGCCTGATTTTCATGGCCTTACACCCAGGGTAGTCGTGAAGCCCGGCGACCGGGTTTCCGCGGGTGACGTCCTCTTCACCGACAAGGCACACGACGCCATTCGCGTGACGTCTCCGGTGTCTGGAACGGTGCGCGACGTGGTACGCGGCGAGAAGCGCCGCGTGCTTGCCGTGCTCGTCGCACCGGACGCAGCAGCCCCACCTCGGACCTGGTCCCCGCTGGATGCAGCAGGCGCAGACCGGGCGGATCTGTTAGGGCGGATGCTGGAAAGCGGTTGTTTTGCCTTCCTGCGCAGCCGGCCGTATGATGTGGTCCCGGATCCTACGGCGGTGCCGCGGGCGATTTTTATCAGTGGATTCCATTCGGCGCCCCTGGCTCCGGACATGGCGGTTTTGCTGGCCGGTCGCATGGAGGACTTCCAAGCAGGGGTTACCGCCTTGGGCCGGATGACCTCCACAGGCAAAGTCCACATCGGAGTGCGGGCCGGCGATGCCACGTACGATGCAGTGAAAGGGGTGCAAACCACGGCTTTCGAAGGTCCGCATCCTGCAGGCAACGTGGGGGTCCAAATCCACCACGTGGAACCGCTCGGCAAGGGCGAACTCGTGTGGACGATGCATCCGGAAGATGTGGCAAACTTCGGCCACGTGCTGCGGTCGGGAGTGTACCGTCCGGTGCGTGTCGTCGGGGTTGGTGGGTCTGAGCATCCGGCTCCGGGCCACCTGCGCACCCTCGTGGGAGCTCGGGTGACCACATTGACCGGAGGTGCTGCGGCCAGCGATGCGGTGCGGATCATCTCGGGCGATGTCCTGACGGGCACGCAGGTCGGAGCAGACGGTTATTTGGGCGCACATGCCCACGGGGTGGTGATGTTGCCAGAGGGCAGTGCACCGAAGTTTCTGCTCACTTCGGGCTGGCTCGGGGCAGGGCTTGACAAGTTCTCTATCTCGCGGGCGTTCCCCACGTGGTTGATGCCGAAGTCGAAGACGTGGAAGCTCGACACAAATACGAACGGTGAAGAACGTGCGCTGGTGGTCACGGGCCAATACGAGCAGGTCTTCCCGTTTGACTTGTTCCCACAGCATTTGGTCAAAAGCATCATTGCACACGACCTCGACGGCATGGAGCGCCTCGGCATCCACGAAGTGGCCCCGGAGGACTTCGCCCTGTGCGAATACGTCTGCACCTCGAAACTTCCGGTGCAGTCGCTTGTTCGGGAAGGACTGGATACGGTGAAACAGGAAATCGGCTAACATGAAAGCTCTGCACAACATGCTTGACAGCGTGCGGCCCCACTTCCAGGAAGGGGGGAAGCTCAAGCGCTTTTGGGTGGTCTTCGACGCGCTCGAGACCTTTGCCTTTACCCCGGGCCATGTGACGAAGAACGGGGTGCACGTGCGCGATGGCATCGACCTGAAGCGGACGATGTTCATGGTGATCGTCGCCCTGCTGCCGGCGTTGCTCTTCGGCACGTGGAACCAAGGATACCAGTACCACCTGTCCATCGGACAACCGGATGCCACGCTGTGGGAGAACATGGCGGTCGGGCTCTGGAAGGTGATTCCCCTCATCGTCGTCAGCTACGGCGTGGGCTTGGGCATCGAGTTCTTCTTCGCTGGAATGCGTGGGCACGCCATCAACGAAGGGTTCCTCGTTTCCGGGATGCTCATCCCGCTGGTGATGCCGGTGGATGTGCCGCTCTGGATGGTGGCCATTGCGGTCGCTTTCGCCGTGGTCATCGCGAAGGAGGTCTTCGGGGGCACGGGCATGAACATCATCAACATCGCGCTCACAGCGCGGGCCTTTCTGTTCTTTGCCTATCCGAAGCAGCTCTCAGGGGAGATCTGGATCCACAACATCGCAGCCACGAAAGCAGCAGGTACTGCAGTGGATGGCTACACGGGGGCAACGGCTTTAGGACATTTGGCAAATACGGTGGGCAAACCGATGACAGACCCGGAAGTGACGGGCATCATGGCGATGTTCAACGACGGCGCGATGTTTAGTTTCTGGAACGCGTTCATCGGGACCATCCCCGGTTCCATCGGAGAAACCTCGACGCTGGCCATCCTCATCGGAGCCGCCATTCTGATTGCGACCGGCATCGGCAGCTGGAAAATCATGGCCTCCTTCCTGGCAGGTGGACTTGCGATGGGGTTCATTTTCAATGGATTGGCGTTGAACGCCTACATGACGCTGCCACCGCTGCACCACATCGTACTCGGTGGATTCATGTTCGGCATGGTCTTCATGGCCACGGACCCGGTCACAGCGGCATCGACGGAAACAGGCAAGTGGATTTATGGATTCCTCGGTGGATTCCTTTCCATCTTGATTCGGGTGTTCAACCCGGCTTATCCAGAAGGCGTCATGATGGCCATCCTCTTCATGAACGTGTTGGCCCCGCTTATCGATTACTACGTCATCCAGGCCTCTGTGAACCGCCGTGCGAAGCGCGTGGCGGCACGCATGGCCACAGCTTGATTTTGCCATGGCATTTGACAAGAACAACACCGGCTATACCCTGCTGTTTTCGACCGTGATGGTCGTGGTGGTGGGCGCGGCATTGGCCTACACGGCGCTCGCGCTCAAGGGCCAGCAGGACGCAAACGCGGCGGACAAGAAGATGACGGAAATTCTCGGCGCCATCGGTGTCAAGGCCGACCGTGCTGGAGCCCGCGCTGAATTTGAGAAGTACATCACCGAGCGGGTGGCCATCGACGCTTCCGGCAACGTGATCGCCAGCTACGAAAAGGGCAGGGCAGTCGATCCGGCGGACGGAGAAGATCCGTTCAATATCGATGTCATGAAGGACTACCGCGCCACCATCAAGCCGGTCGTCAAGGCGAACAAAGGCGATTCCGATGCGGTACTCGGTGCAGTGAGCGCGCTGCGCTTCCCACTGTATCGCTGCGCAAAGGATGGCAAGGACCTCTTGATTATTCCGGTGGTCGGCTCGGGGCTCTGGGGGCCGATTTGGGGCTACGTAGCACTCGAAGCCGATGGCAAGACCATCTACGGGGCGAACTTCGATCACAAGTCAGAAACACCCGGTCTCGGTGCTGAGATCAAGGAGACCTTCTTCACGGAGAAGTTCAAAGGCAAATCTTTGGCTGCAGGTAGCCCGAAGCTCTTCACTGTGGTGAAAGGCGGTGCTCCTGTGGACGAGCACAGTGTGGACGGCATTACCGGAGGGACCATCACCTCGAAAGGGGTAGACGAAATGGTAGACCGGACCCTCAAGCTCTACCAGGGCTACTTGAATTCAGTTTCGAACCTCCAAGCATCCGTGCAGCCATGACGACCGCTTCACCCGTGCAGGCTCCTGCACGCGAGCCCCTGTTCTCGAAGAAGAACCGGAAACTCATTTCGGATCCCCTGAACGATTCGAATCCGATTACAGTCCAGGTGCTCGGTATTTGCTCGGCACTGGCCATCACGGTCCAAGTCCAGCAAGCCGTCATCATGGCCTTGTCTGTGACCGTGGTAACCATGGGCGGGAACGTGGTGATTTCGATGCTTCGGAACCTCATTCCCGACCGCATCCGCATCATTGTGCAGCTGGTGGTAGTAGCCGCTTTGGTCATCATCGTTGACCAAGTCCTCAAGGCCTACCAACCAGATGTTTCGGAGAAGCTCTCCGTCTTCGTGGGGCTTATCATCACGAACTGCATCATCATGGGGCGGATTGAGGCCTACGCGCTCGGCAACAAGCCCTGGCCTTCGCTGCTGGACGGTCTCGGCAACGGCCTTGGTTACACCTGGATCTTGATTTCGGTAGCGGTCGTGCGCGAATTGCTCGGCAGTGGGGCCATTTCGTTCCCGGGCATGGGCCAAATCAAGCTCCTCCCGCAAGAATGGTTCATTGCGAACGGAGGGGTCTATGAAAACAACAACCTGATCATCCTGCCGCCGATGGCGCTTATCCTCGTCGGGGGCATCATTTGGATCCAGCGTTCGCGCAACCGCTCACTTATCGAAGAGAACTGACCGCCATGGAACTGATCAATATCTTCATCAAAGGCGTGTTCATTGAGAACATGATCTTTGCCTACTTCCTCGGGATGTGTTCGTTCCTGGCCGTTTCAAAGTCGGTCAAGACGGCAAACGGTCTCGGACTTGCGGTCATCTTCGTTCTCGGGGTTACAGTCCCACTGAACTACCTGCTGGAGAACTATGTCTTGAAAGAAGGTGCTTTGACGTGGCTCGATGCAGACTTTGCCACCGTTGACTTGGGCTTCCTGAGCTTCCTGATGTACATCGCTGTGGTGGCCTCTGTGGTGCAATTGGTGGAAATGATTGTCGAGAAGTTTGCCCCGGCGCTCTACGGTGCGCTCGGCATTTTCTTGCCGCTCATCGCGGTGAACTGTTCCATCCTCGGGGGGGCCTTGTTCATGCAGGACCGCCAGTATCCGACCTTGGGAGAAGCCACGATGTTCAGTGTCGGATCTGGGGTGGGTTGGTGGTTTGCCATCGTCGCCATTGCGGCTATCCGAGAGAAGCTCCGCTATTCGCATGTACCGGCGCCGCTGCGGGGCTTGGGCATCACCTTCATCATCACCGGCCTGATGGGATTGGCCTTCATGAGCCTGATGGGCATCGAAATCTGACGCACTATGGGACTGACAATTACCATCACGATCGTGGCCTTCTTGGCCGTGACGTTGTTGCTGGTGGGCCTTCTGCTCTACGCAAAAGCAAAGCTTTCGCCCTCGGGCAAGATCAAGATCCTCATCAACGGGGAACGCACCTTGGAAGTGGATGGTGGCAGTTCGCTGCTCACCACGCTCGGCAATGCAGGGGTCTTCTTGCCTTCTGCTTGCGGAGGCGGTGGCACTTGTGTGCAGTGCAAGTGCCAGGTGATGACGGGTGGCGGCAACATCCTGCCCACGGAATTGCCACACTTTTCACGGAAACAGGTCGCTGACAACTGGCGCCTCGGTTGCCAGGTCAAAGTGCGTGAAGACATGGAGATTCAGGTGCCAGAGGAGGTCTTCGGCATCCGCAAGTGGGAGTGCAAAGTGGTTTCCAATTACAACGTCGCCTCGTTCATCAAGGAATTCGTGGTGCAGCTCCCAGAAGGCGAGCACCTCGAGTTCGAGGCGGGTGGGTACATCCAAATCGACGTCCCGGCCGTCACAGTGGATTACAAAGACATCGACATCACGGCGCACCCGGAGCACCACAAGGACCCGAAGACGTTCCAAAGTGAGTGGGACAAATTCGGATTGTGGGATTTGAAGATGGTGAATCCTGAGCCGTTGGTGCGCGCCTACTCGATGGCAAACCACCCGGCTGAGGGCAACATCGTGATGCTGAACATCCGCATTGCGACGCCGCCCTGGGACCGCGCACGGAATGCGTGGATGCAAGTCAACCCGGGCGTGTGTTCTTCCTATGTTTTCGGACTGAAGCCAGGCGATAGCTGTGTGATTTCGGGACCGTACGGGGAATTCTTCATCAAGGAGACGGAAGCCGAGATGATCTACATCGGCGGTGGTGCAGGGATGGCGCCGATGCGGTCCCACCTGTTCCACTTGTTTCACACGGTGAAGACGGGCCGGAAGGTGACGTTTTGGTACGGAGGTCGCTCGAAGCGTGAGCTCTTCTACCTCGATGACTTCCGCAAAATCGAATCGGAGTTCCCCAATTTCCGCTTCCACGTGGTCTTGTCCGAGCCGATGCCGGAGGACAACTGGGTGGCGAAAACCTCCGCGGACGATCCGAACGGCGACGGTTTCCTCGGTTTTGTTCACAACGCTGTGATAGAGCATCAGTTGAAGCTCCACGAATCACCGGAAGACATCGAGTTTTATTTCTGTGGGCCGCCGATGATGAACCAGGCGGTACTGAAGATGTGCGATGATTGGGGAGTTCCGCCGGAGAATGTGGCCTTCGACGATTTCGGTGGATAAGTACCTGTTCGGCCTCTGGGCTGGGGGGCTCTTGCTCGTGGCATGCGGTTCAGAGGGACCGGTGGAAACGGTGCACACAGGAGAGGTCCAAGGAACGACGTATACGATTCGCTACTGGGGGGCCGATTCGGTTCCCCAGTCCCGTTTTGAGGCGGTCTTTGCCGAGGTAGATGCGGCAGTGAATCTGTGGGATTCAGCGTCGTGCTTGTCGGAGTTCAATGACTTGCCTGTCGATGCAGTGATGAGGTGCGACAGTGGCCGTGCGGTCTTTACTGCCCTGTGGCCGCTGTGCGACAGTTTGCATGGGATTTCTGGGGGACGGTTTGATCCTACAGTAGGCCCGTTGGTTCGGTTCTGGAAGGCTGCGGAGTCGGACACGTCCGGGCTTGCACAGGCGCGTTCATCGGTCGGCTGGGGAGCAGGACTCGTCCAGTGGGATGGCATTTCCCTGTGGCGGAAATCGGAACGCGTCGAACTTGACTTCAATGCCGTAGCCCAAGGGCATACGGTGGACCTTGTTGTTGACGTCCTCCGAGCGGCAGGGGTGCAGCATGCCATGGTCGAAATCGGTGGTGAGGTCCGCTGTTTGGGGCTCAACCCAAGCGGGGAGCCTTGGCGCATCGGCATAGAGCGCCCGGATTCAGACCCAGCAACAGGCCGGATGTACGAAGCTATCGTTCCCGTCGCAGATCAAGCCATTTGCACATCAGGGAGCTACAGGAAGTTCAAAGAGGTGAACGGTGTGCGGCGCTCCCATGCCATCGATCCGCTCACCGGGCGTCCGGTGGAGCACGGGCTATTGAGCGTCACCGTGGCTGCCCGGACAGCAGCGATCGGAGATGGCCTCGCTACCGCATTGCTGGTGGCCGGATTGCCAGAGGCGGAGAACATTGTTGCTGCTTGTCAGCGCATGCATCCGGAATGGGGTGTTGCTGCCCTTTTCATCGAGGCGGACGGTGCGGGCTTCACGCATTTAGCCACGCCCGGTTGGAAGCAGGCGGTGGAGTGGACTGCAAAGGCAGAATAAGCGTTTAGGCAGGTGCGTCGGCTTTGCACTGCTCGGAGGGGCGTGCACCGCAGACGCTGCAGTTTCCCGATGGGTCACCGGTTACAAGCGGATTTGAGGAAGCGCAGGTGCCGGAGAGCTGCTTGTCCTTCGTCAGCAAGACTTTGATCGCTAATCCGGCCACACCGATTCCGAGGAGGCCGATGGCGAGCAACACAACTTTCATTTCCATGCTGCAAAGGTATGGGCTACGGGAGATTTGGTGCTATCTTTAGATTATGACCAAACGGTTGCTGGCGCTCTTCTTAGGACTGTCGTTTTTCAGCAGCTGGGCGGTCGCCCAGCAAGGACCTTGCGCGTGTCCGCCCGTTTCGTCGCGCCCGCTGCGCTACATCACCGACAACAACGGTGCTGGCACGGGAACTGCGACTTGGTCCTGCGACACCACCTATGTCTTAACCGGTCCTGTTTTTGTAAATCCAGGGCACGTGCTTACCATTGAACCAGGTACAGTCGTTCAAGGGCGGGCTGCGGTCGTCATTGATACATTGGACTTCTATGTCCTGCCGAACGGCAGCCCTTCTCCGCGCATCGACTATGTGTTCAGCCAAGAAGCGGGCAGCCTCATCGTCGCCCG
>CAZMNI010000073.1:0-9420 GCA_964567615.1 uncultured Chryseobacterium sp. | reverse complement strand
CTCGTGGATGTCACGGTGTTTCTGACCGACATGCAGCGGGACTTTCCGGCATTCAACCGGCTCTACGCGGAGTATTTCACCACCGCTTCGCCGTGCCGCACGACTGTGGCCATCAACGCCCTGCCCACCCCCATCGCCATCGAGCTGAAGTGCATCGCGGCGAAAGGCGCGGGAAGTCCGGCACGGTGATTGCGTAGCACAAGACATGGTCCGTACCCTGTCACTCTTCGCGGTCCTGGCCGCCTTGCCCGCGCCGCCGCAGCCGGTGGCGCCACCGCACATTCCGCCTACGGTGCTGAAGAAGGAGCTGGCACCGGGGGTTTGGCCCGCTCCGCCTGCGGGCGGGCTGACGGCCTTCCGCCCGGGTGAAAAGCTCACGTACCGACTGCATTACGGCTTCATCGACGCCGCGTACGGCGAACTGACCGTGCGCGATGCCGGTCCCGTGAACGGCCGGTCCACGTGGGAGATGGTCGCCCGCGGCTGGACCCACCGCAGTTTCAATTGGTTCTTCAAGGTCGAGGACACCTACCGCTCGCGCATCGACGTGGCGACCCTGCATCCCGTTCAGTTCGTGCGGGATGTGTCGGAAGGCGGCTACGAAATCCACCAGGACTACCGCTTCGATTGGCCGCGGCGTTTCGTGGAAACCGAAGAACACCGCCGCCGCCCGCCGACGGGAGAGGGCTTCCGCATCCCCGAGGGCACGCACGACATGGTCAGCGCGTTCGCGGCGGCGCGGAACTGGGACCTGTCGAAGGTGCGCAAGGGCGATGTCTTGACGATCCACACGCTGATAGACGGCGAGTTGTTTCCGCTCCGCATGCGGTTCGGAGGGCGCAAGACGGTCGAGGTGGACGCAGGGACGTGGGACTGCCTCGTGTTCCATCCGGTGATCCAGGCGGGGCGGATTTGGTCCGACGAAGACGATCTCACGGTGTACGTCAGCAACGACCGCAACCGCATTCCCGTGTTAGCGGAAAGCGAAATCCTCGTAGGGAGCGTGCGGATGGAGCTGACCGGCGCGCACGGGCTGCGAAATCCTGCCGCACGTCGGTGAATCCGCGGGCAGGTTTTCCGAACTTGCCCGGCCATGCCTCAGGAATTTTCCGATGACATCCTGCAGAAGCTCGCGCTCCTGCAGGCCAAATTCGCCGCCTCCGGCCAAGACCTCGGCGCCTACCTCGAAGGCCTGCTCCACGCCGATTACCTGACGTACTGGGACTACATCCAGCTCGACACGCTGCTCAGCCTGCAACGTCCCCTCACGCAGTTCCCGGACGAGCAGATCTTTATCCTGTACCACCAGGTGACCGAGCTGTATTTCAAGCTGGTCATCAACGAGTTGAACCAACTCGACGGCACCCCTTCTGCCGCAGACCTCCTCAAGCGGGTGGGCCGCATCAACCGCTACTTCAGCGCGTTGACGGACAGCTTCGGGGTGATGGTGGACGGCATGGATCCGGACCAATTCCTGAAGTTCCGCATGGCGCTGTTGCCGGCCTCCGGTTTCCAAAGCGCCCAGTACCGCAAAATTGAAATCCGCTGCACCAGCTTCGACCGGCTGCTCCACGCCGACTTCCGCGAGGCGCACGCGGCGCACGTGCGGTCGGACCTGCCGGCGTTGTTCGAGAAAATCTACTGGAAATCCGGTGCGGTGGAACTTTCGACCGGTGAGAAAACCCTGACGCTGAGGCAGTTCGAAGCAAAATACGGCGCTGAATTGCTGGCGTGGGCCGGGCACTGCATGGACCACAACCTCCGCGCCGCGTGGCACGCGCTGCCCGAGGGAGACCGCACGGAGCCCTTGCGGGAGGCCTTCCGCGCCCTCGATGCCCACGTGAACGTGAATTGGCCGCTTGCGCACTACAAATCCGCTGTGCGCTACCTCCAAAAGGACCCCGCCGACATCGCCGCCACCGGTGGAACGAATTGGCAGAAGTACCTTCCGCCCCGGTTCCAGCGGCGCGTGTTCTTTCCCGAGCTTTGGAGTCCGCAAGAATTGGAGGAATGGGGAAAATCGTGGGTGACACGCGAAGTGTTCGGGCAGGGATGAGCAGCGCGCCGGTGCAGCTGCTTCTGGCGGCACTCGTGGTGTTTGCTGTGGCCTGCAGCAACGAGGAACCGACGGTGTATGTGGACGAGTGCGCGGGACTTCCGGCCATTCGGTTTGGGCTCGATTTCACGGAATTCGAAGTGGATTCTGGTGCTGTGGAACCGGGAACGACGCTGTCGGAGCTGCTCGATCCGCTGGGCATCGGGCCGGGCCTCGTGGCCGAACTGACAGACCCCGCCCGCGGCAACTTCGATGCGCGCCGGATGCAGGAAGGCTCGCCGTGGTGGATCCTGTACGAGCGCGACGGCCAGCGGACGCCGGCGTGGTTCATCTTCCAAGACGATCGGCGGGCGGTTTCGGTGTTTCGGTTGTGCGACAGCGTTTGGGTGCGGCGGGAAGAGCTGCCGGTGGACACGGTCCTCAACCGGGCACGCGGCATCGTCGATGAAAACCTCTACACGGACATCGAGCAAGCCGGCGCACCGAGCGCCCTGGCCGTGATGCTCGCGAACGTCTACGCCTACACCATCGACTTCACCCGGCTGCAGGAAGGCGACCAATTCGACGTCCTGTACGAGCGGGAATACGTGAACGGCGAGCCCGTCGGCAACCCGCGCATCCTCGCATGCCACTTCATCCACAAGGGCAAGGACCGCCCGGCCTATGTGTTCGAAGGCAGCTCCGGACGCGGCTACTACGACGGCGACGGAAACTCCATGAAGCGGGCCTTCCTCAAGTCGCCTGTGGAGTTCAGCCGCATCTCCAGCCGGTTCAACAAGAAGCGATTCCACCCGGTACTGCACCGCGTCAAGGCCCACCTCGGCACAGACTACTCTGCGCCGCACGGCACGCCCATCCTCGCGGTGGGAGACGGGGTCGTCACGCATTCTGCCTACACGTCGGGCAACGGCAACTACGTGAAAATTCGGCACAACGGCACCTACGAGACCCAGTACCTGCACATGAGCCGCCAGGCAGTGCGCAAAGGCGAACGCGTCACCCAAGGCCAAGTCATCGGCTACGTCGGCTCCACGGGGCTGTCCACGGGTCCGCACGTGTGCTTTCGGTTTTGGAAAAACGGCGTGCAGGTGGATCATTTGGCCGAGGACATCCCCTCCGCAGGCCCGGTGGCTGCGGCCGACCGCGCCGCATTCGAGGCATTCCGCGACCGGTGCGCGCGCCTGCTCGGGCCCACAGGCGAAGAAGACTGTGCAACTTCTGAGTGACTTCGCGCGTCCTACCTCGGCAAACGAACCGGTCGGGGTCGGATAACCTGCAAGAACCTTCCTTTCTCCCCGGCTGGAACCGACTGCCCGCCCTCCGGTGCTCTGCGCCGGGGGGCGCGTCGTTTCAGGGGGTTGCGCGCGCCTGCAACGCGACGCCGTAGAGCTTCATCGCCCGGACCATGGCCTCGAGTCCGTTCGCTCGGGTCGGGCTCAAATGTGCCTGCAGCCCGATGCGTTCGAGGAACCATAAATCCGCTCCAGCCACTTCCGCCGGCGTCAATCCATCCAGGACCTGCAACAACATGGCCACGATGCCCCGCGTGATCAGCGCATCGGCGTCCGCGCGGAACCGCACCTTGCCGTCCGCATCGAGCGCCGCATGCAGCCAAACCCGCGACTGGCACCCCCGGATCAGCGCCTCCTCCACCTTGTCCGCCTCGGGGAGCGCCGGCAATTCCTTGCCCAACTCGATCAGGTGCTCGTAGCGGTCTGACCAGTCGTCAAAAAATCCGAATCCTTCCGCGATTGCGGTTTGGCGGGCGTCAAGTTCGCTGGTCATGGGGCAAAGGTAGGGGCTGCTTGCCGGCGCGTTCCCGCCTTCATCCCAGCACGCGCGCGGCCCGCTCGACCCCGTCGATGAGCGCATCCACCTCCGCCTCTGTCGTGTACACGCCGAAGCTCGCACGCACGGTCCCCGGCAGGCCCCAGCGGTCCATGAGCGGCTGGGCGCAGTGGTGGCCCGTGCGGACAGCGATGCCGCGCGCATCGAGCAAGGTGCCCACGTCGTACGGGTGGTGGGCGCCGAGGTTGAAGCTCACCACGCCGATGCGGTGGGCGGCCGTGCCGATGAGGCGCACGCCGTCGATGGCCGAGAGGCCGGCCGTGGCGCGGTCGAGGAGCCGCTGCTCGTGGGCAGCCACAGCTGCCGGCCCGAGCCCGGTGAAGAAGTCCAACGCCGCGGCGAGGCCGATGGCACCGGAGATGTGCGGGGTGCCGGCTTCGAAGCGGAAGGGCGGCGGTGCGTACGTGGTGCCCCGCTCCAGGTCGACTTTGTCGATCATGTCGCCGCCTCCGCGCCAAGGTGGCAGGTCTGCGAGTACTTCCGCGCGGCCGTACAGCACCCCGATGCCGGTGGGGCCGTACACTTTGTGGGCGGAGAACACGACGAAGTCCGCGCCCCATTCCGTGACATGGACACCGCCGTGGGCGATGGCTTGGCATGCATCGACGAGCACGCACGCTCCGACCGCGTGGGCCGCTTTCGTCCAGCGGGGCACGTCATTGACGGTCCCCAACACATTCGAAACTGCAGCAAACGCCACCAGCTTCGGGGCGGATTTCAGTTTCTCTTGAAAGTCGTTTTCGTCGAACTCACCCGATTCCGACACTTCAACCACGGCGAGCCGTGCACCGGTGCGTTCTGCAAGCAACTGCCAGGGAACGAGGTTTGCATGGTGCTCCATCCGCGTCACCAGCACCACATCGCCCGGTCCCACGTGGACGCCGCCCCACGCCTGCGCCACGAGGTTGATGCCGTCCGTCGCCCCGGAGGTGAACACCACTTCATCGGTCCGCTCAGCGCCGATGTGCCTGCGGACCGTCTCCCGTGCCGCCTCGTACGCGTCCGTCGCCCGCTGCGAAAGGGTGTGCACGCCGCGGTGTACGTTCGCATAATCCGTTTCGAGAAAAGTGCGCTCGGCATCGAGGACCGGACGGGCTTTCAGCGCGGAGGCCGCGGTGTCGAGGTACACGAGGGGCTTTCCGTGGACTGTGCCGGACAGGGCGGGAAACAGGGCACGCAGTTCGGCGGTCATGGGTGCGGCGGTTTGGGGGTCCGCAAGCGGACCCAAAATTCAACATTTCCATCCCCCCCGACGACCGGGGATTCCATCCGTGCAACCGCTTCCCATCCAGCAGCTTGTGCAGCCGATTCCACCCGCTGCACTGCGGCCTCCCGCAACCGGACATCGCGGACAATCCCATTGCGCCCCAACCCTTTCGGTCCCACCTCGAACTGCGGCTTGACCAGCACCCACGCCTCAGCCCCGGGGTGCAGCAGCCGTTCCACGGCCGGCAATACCAGGGTTGCACTGACGAACGAAACGTCCACCACGGCCACGTCGGGCCTGCCGCCACACGCAACGCTCACGTCCCCATCGCGCAGGTCCAGCACATTCGTCTGCTCGCGGCACACCACCCGCGGATCCTCCCTGAGCACCGCGGCAAGCTGCTCCCGACCCGTATCTACGGCGAAAACCCGTGCCGCACCTCGCTCCAGGACCACTTGCGTAAACCCGCCCGTCGAAGCCCCGACATCGAGCACCCGCAGGCCCTCCCACGCGAATTCCGGCCACGCCTCGCACGCCGCAAGCAACTTCAACGCCCCCCTGCCGACATAGGACCACGGCTCCTCGACCCACGCCAGCTCTACGTCCTCCGCTACCCGCACGGACGCCTTGCGCACCACCTCGCCGTCCACCCGAATGCCTGCCCCCTCGATGGATTCCACCGCGCGCATGCGCGAAGGCGCCAAGCCCCGTTCGACGACGAGCCGGTCGAGCCGGATGCCCGTGTTCATGCCACCGGCTTCTCGGCAAACCGCCGCTCCACCTCCAGCTTGAATTCGTCCGTCCCGACTGCAGCACAGGCTTCTGTCAGGAACGCCTGTACCAACATCGCCTCTGCCTCCCGCTTGGCAATCCCACGGGACTGGAAATAAAACACCGCCTCTGCATCGAGTGCACCGACCGTACACCCGTGGCTGCACTTCACATCGTCTGCATAGATCTCGAGTTCCGGCTTTGCATTCACCGTGCCACCTGTGCCGATGAGGAGGTTTGCGTTGTGCTGGTAGGCGTCTGTTTTTTGGGCATCCAACCGCACGAAGACCTTGCCATTGAACGTGTTCACCCCGCCACCGTGCACGGCTGACCGGTAGGTCTCGGAACTGGTGCAGTCCGGCACCACGTGGTCGATGGTGGTGTACGCATCGTTCCGTTCGCTTCCACCGGGCAACGACAGGCCATTCAGTGTGGCATGCGCCTCACGGCCCAGAAGGCGCACATGCGGCTCGCACCGCACCCAGCTGCCTCCGAACACCGCCGTGGTCACGTCCACACGCCCTGCCTCCAGCACATCGATGAGTTCGAGGGCATGCACATGCAGTCCCGGCTGTCCATCGATGGCTTTGTCGACCACAAACCGGGCCTGCGGGCCCACTTCGGCCGTTGTCACCACCTGGTGAAAGCCCGCCGCCCCCGCCGCCGCAGTGGTCCAAACCACCGCCCGCACTTCGGCAGCCGCTCCGAGTTGCACCACATGGCGCAAACAGGTGGCCCGCGACCCCGGTGTCACGATGTGGTGCACCAGCACGGGACGGTCCAGCACCAGGCCCGGCTCCGCCACAAGCACGAGTCCATCTTCAGCACACGCAGCATTCAAAGCCGCCATCCAGTCCGTTCTGTGCACAGGTGCCCCTGCAACCGCGACGTGCGCACCGCTCAACCGCGAAGCCGGCATGCACACCAACCCGTCCACGACGGGCGGGTTGCTCGCTCCCGCATCGAACACCCCGTCCCGCCACACCATCCGGTATGCGTCCAAGCCCGGCACCGCCTCCACACCCACTTCCGCTTCGACCCCGCCCGCCGATTCCGCTCCGGCAAAGACCGACTGTACCGGCGTGTACTTCCACCGCTCGAGGCGGCGGTGGGGAACGGGCAATGCCGCCAGGGCCTCGCGGGCTTCGTGCCGCACTCCCCCCCACGGAACCTCGGATTCCGCGGCAAACGCCCCGATGGACTCCGCCCACGCACGGCCTGCTGACTGCACGGCGGCCGGAGCAGGTGTCCGATAGATCGCTGGAGCCTCCATCATACCTGTTCGGCTTCTCGGATCCAATCGTATCCGCGCTCTTCCAACTCCAGTGCTAGCTCTTTGCCACCGGTCCGCACGATGCGTCCGTCCATCAGCACATGCACCACGTCCGGGACGATGTACTCGAGCAAACGCTGGTAGTGTGTGATGACCACGAAGCTGCGCTCGGGGGAGCGCAAGGCGTTGACCCCTTCCGAAACGATGCGCAAGGCATCGATATCGAGCCCGCTGTCCGTTTCGTCGAGGATGGCCAGCCGCGGCTCGAGGAGGGCGAGTTGGAAGATCTCGTTCCGCTTCTTCTCGCCTCCGCTAAAGCCCTCATTCACCGACCGGTTCCGCAGCTTGCCGTCGAGCCCGACGAGCGCAGACTTCTCCTTCACGAGGTTCAGGAACTCCGTCGCGCCGATGGGCGGCAGCCCCTGGTGCTCGCGCTTGCCGTTGAGGGCCGCCTTCATGAAGTTCATGTTCGAGACGCCGGGGATTTCCACAGGGTACTGGAAGGCGAGGAACAGGCCGGACCGCGCGCGCGCTGTGGCGTCCAAGGCCAGCAAATCTTCCCCGTCGAACGTTACCTCACCCGCTGTGACCTCGTAGCCCTCCCGTCCGGTCAGCACCGAGGCCAAGGTGGATTTGCCCGAGCCGTTCGGCCCCATGATGGCATGGACTTCGCCCGGGCGTACGTCCAGGGAGAGTCCCTTCAGGATCGGTGTGTCGCCCACTTGGGCATGCAAGTTGTTGATCTGCAGCATCATCCTACGCTTCCTTCGAGTGAGATGGCCAAAAGTTTCCGGGCCTCAACCGCGAACTCCATCGGGAGCTGGTTGAGCACCTCGTTTGCATATCCGTTCACAATCAACGAGATGGCCTGTTCCTCGTCGATTCCGCGTTGCAGGCAATAAAACAGCTGATCCTCCGCAATTTTCGAGGTCGTCGCCTCGTGCTCCACGCGGGCCGTGGGGTTCCGCACCTCCACATACGGGAAGGTATGCGCTCCGCTCGTGCTGGTCATGAGCAGCGAGTCGCACTGGGAAAAGTTCCGCGCGTTGTCGGCAGAAGGGTGGATCGAGACCAGACCGCGGTAGCTGTTTGAAGAACGGCCGGAACTGATGCCCTTCGAAACGATGGTGGACGACGTGTTGCGGCCGATGTGGACCATCTTCGTGCCGGTGTCCGCCTGCTGCGCGTTGTTTGTGACGGCCACGCTGTAGAAGGCCCCGATGCTGTCGTCGCCTTTGAGGATGCAGCTGGGGTACTTCCAGGTCACGGCGCTTCCGGTCTCGACTTGGGTCCAGCTAATCTTTGCACGGTCGTGGCAGATGCCCCGCTTCGTGACGAAGTTGAAGATGCCGCCTTTGCCCTCGGCGTCGCCGGGGTACCAGTTTTGGACCGTGCTGTATTTGATCTCTGCGTCGTCGAGGGCGATGAGCTCCACGACGGCAGCATGCAGCTGATTCTCATCGCGTTGTGGCGCCGTGCACCCTTCCAGGTAACTCACATAACTCCCGGCATCGGCGATGAGGAGCGTCCGCTCGAATTGCCCGGTACCTGCCTCGTTGATGCGGAAATACGTGCTGAGCTCCATCGGGCACCGCACCCCTTTCGGGATGTAGCAGAAGCTGCCGTCGGTGAAGACCGCAGAATTGAGTGCCGAGAAGAAGTTGTCGCGCACGGGGACGACCGAGCCGAGGTACTTCCGCACGAGGTCCGGATGCTCGCGGACGGCCTCGCTCATCGGGCAGAAGACGATGCCGAGTTCCGCGAGTTTTGCCTTGAAGCTCGTGGCCACCGACACGCTGTCCATGACGAAATCCACTGCCACGCCGTTCAGCCGCTTCTGTTCCTCCAGCGAGATGCCCAGCTTGTCCATCGTGCGGCGCAGCTCGGGATCGACCTCGTCGAGCGAATTCAGCGTCTTCTTTTGCTTCGGGGCGGCATAGTAGCTGATGGCTTGGTAATCCGGGCGGGTGTAGGCCAAATGCGGCCACTCCGGCTCCTCCATCTCCACCCACGCCCGGTAGGCCGCAAGCCGCCACTCGAGCATCCACTCCGGCTCTTCTTTCTTTGCAGAAATCGCCCGGATGGTGTCCTCGCTGAGACCTGGGGGCACCTTGTCCGAGGCAATGTCCGTTGTAAAACCGTAGGCATAGGGAGTGCCGGTAACCTCCTCGAGCAGCGCGTCGTCGCCGGTGTAGGACATTTCAGATCATAGTGAAAAACTCTCCCCGCACCCGCAGGTTCGGTTCGCGTTCGGGTTGTGGAACT
>CAZMNI010000072.1:0-9448 GCA_964567615.1 uncultured Chryseobacterium sp. | reverse complement strand
CTCACCCCTCAATCTCAATCTCAATCTCAATCTCACCCTCAACCCTCACACACATCCCTCACCCTCATCCCTCAATCTCACCCTCAACCTCAACCCTCACCCTCAACCTCAACCCTCACCCTCATCCCTCATCCCTCAAACTCAATCTCAATCTCACCCTCAACCTCACCCCTCACACTCATCCCTCACCCTCATCCCTCACACTCAACCCTCAAACTCAATCTCAATCTCACACAATCCCTCCCTCCTTCTTCGCCTTCTCCGTCATGCGCTTTTGGACGCGCAACCAGTATGCAATGCCGCCGATTCCGAGGAGGACGACTGCTGCATTCATCGGATCAGCGATGGGAACGAGCAGATTCTCAAAGGTCCACACAATGAACTTCGCCAGTGGCGTGAGCAGGTCCTGAAGGTTCATGTCCGTCGGTATTTTCGGGCCAAATTTACGGCCTCCACCGCGATTCTCTCCGATCTGTGACTCCTTTCCTCGGCTTGCTCCGCTCAAATCAGCCCATCGCCTGGCTCGTGGTTCCTGCGGCTGTGGTCTGCTGGGCGGGATTTCACTTGGTTGCGGGAGGGGAGGTGTGGGCAGTGGGGCTTCGCGCGCTGAGTGCGCTGACCGCGGCAGGCCTTGCCCATCGGGTGTACGCGGCCTATGCCTTCGTTCCTCGGGCAGACCCGATGGCCTCGTTTTTCCTCGCCTGGACGGTATGCGCTGCTCCGGCCGACGCGTCCGCTGTGGAGGCCTTGCGCGGGGGTGGGGCGCTGCTGGCCTTGTTAGGGTGTGCGGACCACATGTTGCGGATGCACCGGCAAGCGAGCACGAGTGGAATCGGGTTTCGAGCGGGCGTGCTCGCCGGATGTGCGGCGGTGCTCGAGCCGGGCTGGTTAGGAGGCATTGCCGCGTTGTACGCGGCCCAAACGCTCGCCAGGCCTTTCCTGCTCCGCGAATGGATCATGACGGGCCTCGGTGCGGCCTGGCCTCTCGCCTTGGCTTCGGGCGCCGTCGCAGGCGCGGCAGCTCTCAACCTGGCCACGCCGGCACAGGTGGTTGCAGAGGTGCAGGCGTTTTGGTGGCCGACGGGGCCCGGCATCGGTGCACGTGCAGCAGCTTTCGGGCACGACCTGAACCGCACGGCTGCAGGTGCGGGGCTTGCAACCCTCGCACTGGGCGGGTGGGTGCGGGTGCTTTCTGCCCGGCGATCCGGTGGGTTGCGGGCAGAATCCACGCGTTTGCACTTGTGTGTGTTCAGCCTGGTGGTGGCTGCTACTGCTGCGGTTTGGCCGGGCGGCATGGGCGTTGCCGGGGTGTGGCGGGCTGCTGCGGTATGGTGCGCCTTCGGGCTTGCAGGCGGCGCTCCCGAGGTGCGCCATGCCGGCCGCGCAGAACGCGTGCTCTGGTGGCTCGGAGGCGGACTGCTCCTTTCGGCCGTGTTCGCGGCATAAAGCCCGCCCCCTGGGGTGGCAGAACCGGGGGGAATGCCCGAACTTGCGGGCATGAAAATCGGAGTCGTCACCTTCCCGGGTTCGAACTGCGACCGCGACATGGTGCACGCCCTGAGCGAGAGCTTGGGCGTCCAGGTGGTTGCTTTGTGGCACAAAAACCGCGACCTGCAAGGGGTGGACGCTGTGGTCTTGCCGGGCGGATTCAGCTACGGAGATTATCTGCGCAGCGGGGCAATTGCGCGGTTTTCCCCGATCATGGAGGAGGTTGCACGGCATGCGGCACGCGGCGGACGTGTGCTGGGTGTGTGCAATGGGTTCCAAATCCTGTGCGAAGCCGGCCTGCTCCCCGGGGCGTTGCGCCACAACGAGAGCCGGCGGTTTGTATGCCGCAATGTGCACATCCTTCCCGTCTCTCGGACCGCACCGCTCACCGCTGAACTCGACCCGACTGCACCGCTGTGCATCCCAATTGCACACGGGGAGGGCAACTACACCCTCGATCCCGACGGGCTCAAGGCCCTGGAAGACGGCGATCAGGTGCTGTTCCGCTACTGCGACGAATCCGGCGGAATCCACCCTTGGACGAATCCAAACGGAGCCATGGGCCACATCGCAGGGGTCAGCAACTCTTCCCAGAACGTCTTCGGCATGATGCCTCACCCGGAAAGGGCGGCAAGCGCAGACCTCGGGAACACGGACGGAGTCGGCATCCTCAAGGGCCTGCTCTCCTGGGTGGTGGCCTGATTCCGGTGCATGGGCGGGGCCAAATGAACCGCGCACGCGTTTTTGCTGTTGTTTTGCCGTTGTTCGCAACGCTCGAACCCTTTGATGCCTGAGCCCATGAAGTCCTATCCCGCCGGCCCCCTGCTGTCCCGCATCCACGAACCCGCTGACCTGCGGACCCAGTTTTCACATGAGGACTTGCGGGCGATTTCAGACGAACTGCGCCAGTTCATTGTGGACGTGGTGTCGGAAAAGGGAGGGCACTTCGGCGCCAGCCTCGGCGTGGTAGAACTGACCGTGGCATTGCATTATGTCTTCAACACTCCGGACGACCGCATCGTTTGGGACGTAGGCCACCAGGCCTACGGCCACAAAATCCTCACCGGTCGCCGCGACGTGTTCCACACAAACCGGGTGCACAAGGGGATTTCCGGTTTTCCGAAACGCAGCGAAAGCCCGTTCGACACCTTCGGCGTGGGCCACAGCTCGACAAGCATTTCGGCGGCTCTCGGCATGGCGGTCGGGAGCAAGCGGATGGGCTACCCGAAGCGGCAACACATCGCGGTAATCGGCGACGGTGCCATGACCGCTGGGCTTGCCTTTGAAGGCATGAACCACGGTGGCGTGGAGGATACCGACATGCTGGTCATCTTGAACGACAACTGCATGTCAATCGACCCAAACGTCGGGGCGTTGAAGGAGTACCTCACGGACATCACCACCAGCCACACCTACAACCGCGTGAAGGACGAGGTGTGGCATCTGTTGGGCCGGATCTCGAAATTTGGTCCGAATGCGCAGGCCATTGCCCAAAAGGTGGAGCACGCCGTAAAGTCGGCCATGCTGAAGCAGTCTAATTTGTTTGAGTCCTTGAATTTCAGGTATTTCGGTCCCGTCGATGGGCACGACGTGGAACATTTGGCCCGCATCCTCGAAGACCTGAAGGACATCCCCGGCCCGAAGCTGTTGCACTGCGTGACGGTCAAGGGAAAAGGGTATGCCCCCGCAGAAGCCGGCAGTCCCACCACGTGGCACGCCCCGGGCCTGTTCAACAAGGAAACAGGCGAAATCCTGTCCTCTCCAGCCAGCAGGCCCACGCCCCCGAAATTCCAAGACGTCTTCGGCGAAACCATCGTCGAATTGGCAGAAAGCGATCCGCGCATCGTCGGCGTGACACCGGCCATGCCCACGGGCTGCTCGTTGAAGCTCATGCTCGACACGATGCCCGGTCGCGCCTTCGACGTAGGCATCGCCGAACAGCACGCGGTCACGTTCAGCGCGGGCATGGCCTGCGAAGGGCTGGTACCGTTTTGCAACATCTACTCGAGCTTTATGCAGCGGGCCTACGACCAAGTCATCCACGACGTGGCGCTGCAGAACCTGCATGTCGTGTTCTGCCTCGACCGCGGCGGTCTGGCGGGTGCAGACGGGCCGACGCACCACGGGGCGTACGATTTGGCCTACATGCGGTGCATCCCAAACCTCGTGGTGGCGGCGCCCATGGACGAAGTGGAGCTGCGGAACATGATGTACACGGCATCGCAGGTGCATGCCGGGCCGTTCTCCATCCGCTACCCGCGCGGCGAAGGGTCCATCGTGAATTGGCGGCAACCCCTCGCGGCGCTGCCGATCGGACGGGGACGCAAGCTGCGCGACGGTGCAGATGTGGCCCTGCTTTCGATCGGGGCCATCGGGACGGAGGCGGCCGCAGCGGCAAACGAACTCGCCCACCGCGGCATTTCGGCGGCACACTACGACATGCGGTATGTCAAGCCGCTGGATGAAACAATGCTGCACGAGGTCTTCTCGAAATTCGATGCAGTCATCACCCTCGAAGACGGCTGCCTCACCGGCGGATTTGGCGCCGCTGTGCTCGAATTCATGGGCGACCGGGGGTACCGTGCGAACGTGCGCCGGTTAGGGATCCCCGACCAGTTCGTCGAACACGGCACCCAAAAGGAACTCTACGCTGAATGCGGGTACAACGCCGCAGCCGTGGTGGCGGCTGCAGAGGCACTGGTGGCCCGCGTGGAACGCGCAGCCCCGCGGTTTGCATGAGCGACGGCATTGTCAACCGGGTAGAGGCCAGCGGCATCGTGCAGTGGGATGCGGCGGAGTTTGCCCGCGTTCCGGAGCCGCGCGCTTTTGACTTGGCAGAGCTGCTCGAAGGTGGACTGGTCCTCCGCGAAGCGGCATTTCGCCAGGCGTTGAAGGAATTGCCCATGCTGGAAGGAACTGTGGTTGCGCTGTTTTGCAGTGCAGATGCCGTGGTGCCGGATTGGGCGTGGATGCTCGCCGCGGTGGCGCTGCAGGACTGCGGCGCGGAAGTCCGGACCGGGCGCCCTGACGCGGTGCGGCGGGAGCTGGTGCTCGAGGCCATCGACCGGGCAGATTTAGCGGCGCTGGCCGGGGCCCGGGTGGTCATCAAAGGGTGCGCAGATGCCGGTGGGCCCGAAGCGCTGGCGCGGTGGGCGACGCGGCTCAGGCCCGTCGTGGCGTCGTTGATGTACGGGGAGCCGTGCAGCACGGTGCCCATCTTCAAAGCGAGCCGCGGCGAAGGAAAGGCGGTACCTTCGGAGGGCCATGACCCTCACGCCCCCCTCTGACCGGAAGCTCTTCCTGCTCGACGCGTATGCATTGATTTTCAGGGCATACTACGCTTTCATCAAGAACCCCCGGGTGAACTCGAAGGGGTTCAACACCAGCGCAGTGTTCGGATTTACGACGGCCCTGCTGGAGGTCTTGCGCAACGAACGGCCGTCCCACCTCGCCGTGGTATTCGATGCGCCGGGCGACACGTTCCGGACGGCCATGTACCCGGAATACAAGGCAAACCGGGACGAAACCCCGGAAGACATCCGCCGCTCCGTGCCGTGGATCATGAAGCTCCTCGAGGCACTCGATGTGCCTGTGCTGATGGCAGAAGGGTTCGAAGCCGATGATTTGATCGGATGCGTGGCGCACCGCGCAGCTTCCGAGGGGTTCGATGTGTACATGATGACTCCGGACAAGGACTTCGGCCAACTCGTGACCGACCGCGTGCGCATCTACAAGCCTGCGAAGGGCGGCGGCGACGCAGAAGTGTGGGGCCCGGCAGAAGTGTGCGCGCGGTTTGACATCGAGCGCCCCGAACAGGTCATCGACCTCCTCGGACTGATGGGCGACAGCGTGGACAACATCCCCGGCATCCCCGGGGTGGGGCCGAAGACCGCCGCCGAGTACCTGAAGAAATACGGCAGCGTCGAAGGCCTCATCGCGCATGCGCATGAGCTGAAGGGCAAGGCCCGGGAACGCGTGGAGCAGCACGCCGACCTCGCCCGGCTCTCGCGCGAACTGGCGACCATCCGGCTGGACGTGCCCTGCGACATTCCGTACACGCAGATGCAGGTGGGCAGCCCGCACGCGGACCGGGTGCGCGAGGTGATGGAGGAGCTGGAATTCAGGACGTTGCTGCAGCGGGTGAACGTGGAATTTTTAGGCCAAACGGCCGCCGCGACCGCCCCGGTCGCCGCAGCACCCAGCGCGTCACGCCACGGCCAACTCGGCCTTTTCGACGCCCCCCCCGACGCGGCCGCCACTCCCGCCCCGGAAGTCCTGCCGCTGGTGGCCGAGGATCCCGCCCCCTCCGAGCGCTTCCTGGGACTCAACGACGTCCCGCATACCT
The DNA here is from genome assembly GCA_964567615.1 of uncultured Chryseobacterium sp. Taxonomy (GTDB): domain Bacteria; phylum Bacteroidota; class Bacteroidia; order Flavobacteriales_D; family Sanyastnellaceae; genus CAMCYM01. The sequence goes on along the minus strand of CAZMNI010000072.1, from coordinate 3,615 downwards.
ATGCCCTCGTCGACACGCCGGCCACCCTTGAGGCCCTCATCGGCACGCTCGCCGCGGCAGACACCGTTGCCTTCGATACGGAGACGTCCGGACTCGAACCGTTCTCCAGCACGCTTGTAGGCATGTCGTTCGCAACGGCCACCGGCCAAGCGTGGTGGGTACCAGCACAGACGGCGCACTGTGACGTGAACGGACTCATCGACGCTGTGCGCCCCATCCTCGCAGATCCCGGCCGCACCCTTGTAGGCCACAACCTCAAGTTTGACCTCAAGATCTGCGCGCTCCAAGGCCTGCACATCGGCTGCCGGCTGTGGGACACCATGCTCGCCCACTACCTGCTTCAGCCCGAGACCTCCCACAAACTCGACCGGGTGGCGGAGACCGAACTCGGCTACCGGCCCATTCCCATCGAAGACCTCATCGGTCCGAAGGGCAAGGACCAGCAGTCCATGGCCGACCTCGATCCGGCCAGTCTAACGGCGTATGCGTGCGAAGATGCCGACGTGGCGTGGCAGCTGCGCGACCGGCTTCTGCCGCAACTCGAATCTGCTGGAGCACTTCAGCTTCTCGAAGACGTGGAGTGCCCGTTGGTCAGGGTCTTAGCAGACATGGAACTCACCGGTGTGCGATTGGATGTTCAGCAGTTGGCCGCTTCCGGAGAGGATTTGGCCGGGCGGGTGGCGGAGCTCACCGCCCGGATCTATGCCGCCGCAGGCAAGGAATTCAACCTTGACAGCCCGAAGCAACTCAGCGACATCCTCTTCGGCCACCTCGGGCTCACGCCGAACGAAAAGCCGAATAAAACCGGAGCTTATCCCACCGGGGAAGACGTGTTGCAAAAGCTCGCTTCGCAGCACCCCATCGTTAGCGAAGTGCTCAGGTACAGGAAGTTGCGCAAGCTGCTCAGCACCTACATCGAACCGCTTCCGCGCATGGTCGTGCCATCCACCGGTCACATCCACACGGACTACATGCAGGCCGTCGCGGCCACTGGCCGACTCAGCAGCACCGACCCAAACCTCCAGAATATCCCCATCCGCACCGAAGACGGCCGCTCCATCCGCAAGGCCTTTGTGGCCAGCGATGACCGCCACATCCTGTTGGCCGCGGATTACAGCCAAGTGGAACTGCGGATTGCTGCATCGCTGAGCAACGATCCCGGCCTGGTCGAGGCATTCGCCTCGGGGCACGACATCCACACGGCCACTGCGGCTCGGGTGTTCGGCGTAGCCATCGACGCGGTCGACCGCGACATGCGGAGCAAGGCAAAGGCCGTGAACTTTGGCATCCTCTACGGACAGGGGGCGTTCGGACTTGCTGGAGTTTTAGGCATCTCGCGCAAAGAAGCGAAGGCCATCATCGACGCCTACTTCGAACAGTTTCCCACCTTGCAGGCCTTTACCACGGCCTGCGTTGACCGGGCCCGGGCCTGCGGCTACGCTGAAACCGTCCTCGGGAGACGTCGCTATCTGCCTGATTTGCAATCGAACAATGCCACAGTGCGGGCGTTTGCCGAGCGCAACGCCGTCAATGCACCCATCCAAGGGTCGGCAGCTGACATCATCAAAGTCGCAATGGTCAGGTGTGCCCGGCGGCTGAAAGAGGAAGGGTTTGCGACGAAAATGATCCTGCAGGTGCACGATGAACTCGTGTTCGATGTGCCGCGCGATGAACTTGCGCGGGTTCAACCGGTGGTGCGAGAAACGATGGAACAGGCTGTGCGCCTTCAGGTACCGCTCGTGGTGGACATGGCGACCGGGGAGAATTGGCTCGAGGCGCACGGGTAAGCCGTTCCACGGGTGCAATCCTCACATCGCTACGTTTAGAACTTCACGGTGGGTCTTCGCAAAGCGGGAGGGGCCGGTCGGAATTTGGCCGCCAAACTGAATCTACCTCCCATGCGTGTACTTCCTTTTTCCATCCGCATGCTGCCGGTCCTCGGCGGCATCGGACTGCTGGTTCTCGCCGGATGCGGGAACGGCAACGACGCCGAAACGGACACCACCGCAGCTGCGGCCGACTCCCTGGATCCTGAAGGAATGGGAGCGGCCTCCCGCACGGATGCGTTGAAAGAGATCTTCCACGCTGCTCCTTCGCCGATGGAAATCGCCGACATGGTCAAGCGCGCGGGGGCGACCTACGATGCAAAGTCCCTGAATCCCGCATCGAATGCCACGAAGTACACTACCAGCGATCGCCAAGCCATCAACCTCGGGGTCTACGGTGCCGATTTGAGCTACGCCACGATGTTCGAGCAGAATGCCGCTTCGCTGGAGTACCTCGCAGCAGTGAAGCAGTTGAGCAACTCCCTCGGAATCAGTGATGTGTTAACGGACGAGGTGATGGCCCAAGCGAATGCAAACCGCACCGACCGGGATGCGCTCATCGACCTCATCTCCTCGGCGTTCTACGACGTGAACGAGCGGCTCAAGGAAAATGGGACGGAAGATTTGGCCGGGCTCGTGGTCGCAGCAGGCTGGGTGGAAGGCATGTACCTGGCCACGCGGACGATGAAGAAGGCTCCGGCGGACCTGAAGGCCCGCATCGCAGAGCAGAAGATTGTCCTCGACGACGTGATGCGCTTGTGCAAGAGCTACGAAGCAACACCTGAACTCACCGCCCTGCTGACCGCCATGGCTCCGATTGAACAGGCGTTCGCACAGGTCAAAGAGACGGACGGTTCACCGGAAGCCACGCAAGGCGAGGACGGAACGTTCGTCATCGGCGGCGGCCCCACCTACACCGCAGACGATGCGACCCTTGCCGCCATCTCCGCTGCCGTTGCAAAAGTCCGTGCCACCCTGATCCAATGAACCGCACCATGAAGCACTTCCTTCTTTTCGCCGCTGCATGCGCTTTCGCGGTTTCGGGCTCCGCCCAGTGCCGCACGTTCACAAAAAAGAACTGCATGGGCCCGCTCGAGGGCTACGTCGCAAACGACAACTACAACAGCGCCATCCTGATCCCGGGCGATGAGGCAGAGCTGATGCTCACCTTCCTCGGGGGGCGCGACTACCGCGTCAACGTCTGTGCACATCCTGTTTTAGGCAAGGTCAAGTTCGACATCTTCGATACCCGCGGAAAACTGCTGTTCAGCAGCGACCACGCGAACGGAAAGACCTTTGTTGACTTCAAAATGGCCACTACGCAGCAGCTCATGGTGCGCGTCTCTGTTCCCGCTTCGAAGTCCGCCATATTGCACGAAGGCTGTTTGACCGTCTTGATCGGTTCAAAGCCCTGAGCGCCCTTCCCTCCTAACACCCCTTGAAACCCTGCCATTCGGCGGGGTTTTTTTTGCTCGAAGGGTCAAAGGGTCACCTCCACCCGATCGCACGAAACTCGCCCCACCGCAGGGGCAAGTAGCACAGAACCACTCCACAGCACATTCCCCTGCGCATCCTCTACCGCGCAGGCAAGGTCCCTTTGGGTCAAATAACAAGAACGCCCCACCACATACCGCTGCACCGGTACTCCAGGCTCCCCGCACGCGGGAGCTACCTCGTGCGCTGCCTGCACGGAGAACATGCCGACCCACTCGCCGCCCATGCGAACCCCTACCGAGTCCATCCCAGCAGCTTCCCACTGCGAGGCCACTTCGGGCTTCCACCACACCAC
>CAZMNI010000071.1:4739-9507 GCA_964567615.1 uncultured Chryseobacterium sp. | reverse complement strand
TTACCTTCGCGGCCCGGATCGCAATGCCCGATGACGGAGGGGAGCCGAACAACCGGCCCCCGAGCAACAGTGCACGATGAAGAAAATTGCAGTGCTGACTTCCGGAGGTGATGCGCCCGGCATGAACGCGGCCATCCGTGCCGTCGTGCGTGCGGCGGTCTTCCACGATTTAGAGGTTACCGGGGTTTTCCAAGGGTACCACGGCCTGATCCAAGGCGATTTCAAACGGCTGCACGTCCGATCGGTGGCGAAAATCCTCGGCCGCGGCGGCACCATTTTGAAATCTGCACGGTGCGAGGAATTCCGCACCGTGGCCGGGCGCCGGGCGGCCTACGAACAACTGCGGAAGCACGAGGTGGATGGGCTTGTTGCCATCGGTGGCAACGGCACCTTCACAGGGGCCCATCTGCTGTTCGAAGAAACGGGCTTTCCCATCGTCGGCGTCCCGGGCACCATCGACAACGACCTCGCAGGTTCGGACTACACCATCGGGTACGATACGGCCACGAACACCGTCACGGAAGCCGTGGACAAAATCCGCGATACGGCGGACAGCCACAACCGGTTGTTCTTCGTCGAAGTCATGGGACGCGACAGCGGATTCATTGCCCTGCGAACCGGCATCGCAACCGGGGCGATTGCTGTAATGACGCCTGAAACAAAGCTCTCGGTGGAGGACCTCGTTTCCATTTTGGCCGTCGGCTCAGAGTCGAACAAAACCTCCAGCATTGTGATCGTGGCCGAGGGCTTCACCGAGGGCGGTGCCTTCGAAGTGGCGCGGCAAGTGAAGGCCCTGACTTCGCTGTACGACACGAAGGTCACCGTCCTAGGCCACATCCAGCGGGGAGGGGATCCGAGCTGCTTCGATCGGGTGCTCGCATCGCGGCTCGGCGTCGCAGCGGTAGAAGGCTTGCGGGCCGGCAAGCGCGATGCCATGGTCGGTGTAGTCAACGACGCTGTGGTCTTTACTCCGTTCAACCAGGCGATTGCAGCCTCGAAAGTCAGCCTCGACGACGAAGTGCGCATCGCCCGTATCCTGTCCATTTGAACTCTACATTCCCATGAAACGCATTGCCATCAACGGGTTTGGCCGCATCGGGCGGCTTGCCCTTCGCCAAATGATCGGTCGCCCCGGCATCGAGGTGGTCGGAATCAACGACCTCACGGACGTTGCGACCCTCGCACACTTGCTCAAGTACGACAGTGTACACGGCCGCTTCCAAGGAGACGTTGCGGTCGCAGGCAACAACTTGGTCGTCAACGGCGCGACCATCCGCATTTCTGCTGAACGCGATCCGGCGGCCTTGCCTTGGGGAGAACTCGGGGTGGATACGGTCATCGAAAGCACAGGTGCCTTTACGGATGCAGCGAAGGCGGGCTTGCATTTGGCCGCAGGGGCGAAGCGCGTAGTGATTTCTGCTCCGGCCACAGGAGATGTGAAAACGGTCGTCCTCGGTGTCAACGAAGGCATCCTCACTGCCGAAGACACGCTCGTCTCAAACGCCTCGTGCACCACGAACTGCCTAGCGCCCATGGCAAAGGTTCTCGATGACGTCTTCGGCATAGAGCAAGGGTACATCACGACGGTGCACGCCTACACTTCGGACCAACGGCTCCAGGACGCGCCGCACAAAGACTTGCGCCGCGCGCGGTCGGCTGCCTTGTCCATGATTCCGACCAGCACGGGGGCGGCGAAGGCGGTGGGGCTAGTATTGCCGCAGCTTGCGGGCCGTCTGGATGGCCTCGCAGTCCGTGTCCCGACCCCCTCCGGCTCGGTGACGGACCTCACGGCCGTGCTCAGGAAGCCTGCGACGGCATCTGAAGTGAACGCGGCCATGCGAGCGGCAGCGGATGGGCCGATGCGGGGAATCTTAGAATACACGGAAGACCCCATTGTTTCCATTGACATTGTGGGGAATACACACAGCTGCATCTTCGATGCACAGCTGACCAAATGCAGCGGCACCTTGGTCAAGGTGTTCGGCTGGTACGATAACGAAGCCGGATACGCCACGCGCGTAGCGGACCTGGTTGAACGCTTCTGATTCCGCTGCTGTGAAAGTTCTCATCGCCGACAGCGGCTCCACGAAGTGCGATTGGCTGTGCATGGACGAGCACGGCCGGGTAGAGCGTGAATTCCATACCATGGGATTCAATCCCTTCTTCCACTCCGCCGATTTGGTCGAGGCGAAGATGCGCGAATCCGCCGATGCCCTCGCCTGTGCCTCTGAAATCCAGCACGTCTATTTCTATGGGGCTGGCAGCAGTTCACCTGCCCTGTGTGCCATCATCCAAGAAGGGCTCGAACGGGTCTTTCCTGCGGCAACAGTCCACGTCGGGCACGACCTCGAAGGGGCAGCATACAGCACCTACGACGGCGAGCCCGCCATCACGTGCATCATCGGTACGGGATCGAATTCCTGCTACTTCGACGGCAAGGAGGTCAGCGAAGTCGTACCGGCCCTCGCCTACATTCTCGGGGATGAAGCCAGTGGGTCTTGGTTTGGCAAAAAGTTGATTTCCACGTTCTTGTACAAGAAGCTGGATGCGGAAATTGCTGCAGACTTCGTGGCTACTTTCGGCTACACGAAGGACGATTTGCTGCACAAGGTCTATTCTGAACCGAACGCAAATGTGTTTTTGGCCGGTTTCATGACGTTTCTCGGCAAGCACCAGGAGCGGACCCAGGTCATTTCGTGGCTCGAGGAGGGGTTCCAGGCCTTCGTCGACGTGCATGTGAAGTGCTTTCCGAATTACCGGGAAGTGCCCGTCCATTTTGTGGGCTCCGTTGCGTTCCACTTCCAAAACGTACTCCGCCACGTCTGTGACCGCGAAGGATTGCGGGTGGGCCGCATCATCAAACGCCCGATCGACGGTCTCGCAGAGTACCACGTCAAGTTTATTTTGCCCCATTCCGTTCAGTAATGCGCCGGTTCAAGGCTTGCCTGTTTGACCTCGACGGCGTTCTCGTGGACACCGCCAAGTTCCATTTTCAGGCATGGCAAGAACTTGCGGAATCCTTGGGAATCCCCTTCACTGCAGAGGACAACGAGCAACTGAAGGGGGTCTCGCGTGTGGACAGTTTGGAGTTCATTTTGCGGCTGGGTCACCTTGAACTTGATTCGGTGACAAAACAGCGGCTGATGGATGCAAAGAATGCGCGCTATTTGGACCTGGTTGCGGCCATGTCGCCAGCCGATGTGCTGCCGGGAGTGGTGGAGTTCCTCGCGAGCGCTTCTGCTGCGGGAATGCGGCTAGGTGTGGGTTCATCTTCGAAGAACGCCGAACCGATTTTACAGCGGGTCGGTCTGTCTGACCGGTTCTCAACGGTCATCGATGGCAACCGCATAACGCTTTCAAAACCCGATCCCCAGGTTTTTCTGTTCGGGGCCGCTGCTCTCGGGGTACAACCCGCGGAGTGCGTCGTGTTTGAAGACGCGCCGGCGGGCATAGAGGCAGCTCTGGCAGGTGGTTTTGTCGCCATCGGGGTGGGCTCGTCTGAACACCTGGGCAAAGCCGCATACGTGCTATCCGGTTTTTCAGGTGTGACCTGGGAGTCCATTCGCTCAACCTTGAATTGACATGGCAGTAGGCAAGGCATCGCCAGTGGTGGAAGTTCACCCTTGGCAGGTCATTGAACGCGGCTGGAGGCCGGAAACGGTGCGCGGATCGGAATCGCTGTTTGCCATCGGGAACGGCCGATTCGGACAACGGGCAAACTTTGAAGAAACCTATACCGGCGATCACTTGCGGGGGAGTTACCTCGCGGGCGTTTACTACCCGGACAAAACGAAGGTGGGCTGGTGGAAGAACGGGTACCCCGAGTACTTCGCTAAAGTCCTGAACGCCACGAATTGGATTGAAATCACGTGGCGAGTGGACGGGGAAGAAGTGGATTTGAACACTGCTGAGGTCCTCGATTTTGAGCGCATTTTAGATCTGAAATCGGGCGTTTTGCGGCGTGCGGTACGCATGCGGTTGCATTCTGGTGCGGTGGTTCGACTGGTGGCAGAGCGATTTTGTTCGATGGCACGGCCCGACGTGGCAGCGGTGCGGGTGACCTTGTCCTGTGAAAACCGGGAAGTTTCTGTGGAAGCTGCAGCGGCGGTTGACGGAAATGTCCGGAACGAAGACAGCAACTGGGACGATGCGTTCTGGCGTGTGGACGGGGAAGTCATGCCACGTCCAGGAAGGGGATTGGTGGCGAACACGACGTATAAAACTGACTTTGGCACAGCCACGGCCATGGCCGCGCAATGCGACTGTGCAGGAAACCAACTTCTGCCTTCAGGAGCAACGTCGGCTGCGCGGGTTGAGGCGGCATGGTCCTGCACGGTCGGGCCGGATGTTCCTGTGACTGTGACGAAGTATGTCGCAATTGCGACCACGTTGTACCATGCCCAGGATGCGGTGCAGGCAGCGGCGTGGGAACAGCTTGGTGCAGCGGAGCGGGAGGGTTTCGAACACCTGAAGCGCGAACACGAGGCCGTTTGGGCAGGCATTTGGGAACGTTCGGACATAGCCATTGAAGGAGACGATGCTGCGCAGCAAGCCATTCGCTTCAATATTTTTCATCTGAATGCCACGTACCGCGGAGACGATGCCCGGTTGAACATCGGTCCGAAAGGGTTCACGGGTGAGAAGTATGGAGGGGCGAGTTACTGGGATACCGAGGCGTACTGCCTGCCGTTCTTCCTGGCGAGTCATCCCGCACATGTTGCCCGCAACTTGCTGCTCTACCGGCACAACCATTTGGACAGGGCCATCG
>CAZMNI010000071.1:0-4727 GCA_964567615.1 uncultured Chryseobacterium sp. | reverse complement strand
CCACAACGAGTGGGAGATTACGTTTGAAGAAATTCACAGGAACGGGGCCATTGCATTTGCTATTTTCAACTACATCCGGTACACCGGGGATGAGCATTACCTGGCCACACATGGATTTCCGGTCCTCATGGGAATTGCGCGATTCTGGGCCCAGCGTGTGAATTGGTCTGAAGCGCGGAGGGCCTGGGTCATGCTCGGAGTGACCGGGCCGAACGAGTACGAGAACAACGTCAACAACAACTGGTACACGAACTACTTGGCGGCGTGGTGTTTGCGTTATGCCGCGGACTGTGCGGACCTGTTGGCAGCGCGGTACCCGGTTGAATTTGAACAGCACATTTCGGCCACGGCTTTCGCCCATGCGGGAGAATGCCGCGATTGGAGAGAGAAAGCCGACGGGATGTACTTGCCAGTACTCGAAGGTACCCGGGTGTTTTTGCAGCAAGATGGGTTCATGGACAAAGAGCAGCGAACCGCTGCCGACCTGCGTCCGGAGGAGCGTCCCATCAACCAGCACTGGAGCTGGGACCGCATCCTCCGGTCGATTTTCATCAAGCAGGCCGATGTCCTCCAAGGACTCTATTTCTTCCAAGATGCTTTCGATGACGTGACCCATGCAGAGAATTTCGATTTTTACGAGCCGAAAACGGTGCATGAATCGAGTCTCTCGCCATGTGTTCACGTTGTACTCGCTGTGCGTCTCAATCGGTTATCCACCGCATATGACCTGTACTTGCGCACTGCACGGCTCGACCTTGACGACTACAACAAAGAGGTCTACCAAGGACTGCACATCACTTCGATGGCAGGTACATGGATGGCAGTTGTGGAAGGTTTTGGCGGTTTCCGCGTAAGGGAAGGACGACCGGAATTCGCGGCCCGACTTCCCGATGCTTGGACTGGACTTCGGTTCCGCGTCGCGTTCAGGGGCCGTGAGCTTGAAGTAGCCGTCACGCGCACGGGCACTGAGGTCGTGGTCTGTGCGGGTGATGGCCTGGAAGTTCGGGTGGACGGAGAGGTTCGGTTCATTCCGGGTCGCTGAGCCCCCACATCGAATTCGGGGCCCCGGGCGTGCCTCCGAGAAGGAAGGATGCAGCCCAGGAAGAGGCGAGGTCGTTGTCAAGTCCGGTGTCCATCCATTCTAGCGATGGGCCTCCGCCATCCGGTGCCGTCATCCAACCGTCGTTGTCTTCGAATGGCACAAAGTCGCTTTCGGATCCATCGGGTCGAAGCAAGGCGATGAACTCGCCTGAGTTGTTGAGGCTCGCACTCGAGGGCCATTGAAAAAGCGGAATCCCGGGCGGTACCACGGTGGCGAGGGAATCGGTGCGAATGCATGCCACCGCAAAGCCGTGTGGCGCAATCACGAACCCCTCTGGAAACGTTCCGGAAAGCCCTTGTGCAAGCCGCCAACCGCTGAGATTCACCGCGTAGGTTTCAAGGTTGTGCAATTCGACAAACTCCCAGTCGCTGTCGTTGCCTTGCGCAGGACTGGGATTGTAGTGGATTTCAGAAAACCGCACCACCGGGGGGGCCGCGGGGGTGGGGCAAGATGAGCCGTACACCGACAGCAGGGCCATCAAATCAAGCAAGTTGATGGTTCCGTCGGTATTCAGATCGCCGGTACAACCGGTTTGGGCGGAAGCGGCAGGTGCCGCTGACGCAAGCAGTCCAAGGCAAAAAACACGCCACATGCGAACAAGATTTGAAGGTTTGACCCGACAAATCACCCGCACATGCGAATCTCATTTGCGCAGGATTTGCCCGCGTGGACCTGCGCTTTACGGATGCAATTCCAACGAAACCGGACAGTGGTCTGAACCCATGACATCTGCATGGAGCGCACAGCTGCCCGTGCGTGCAAGTGCAGCCGCATTCGCGAGCATGTAATCCAGTCGCCAGCCCACATTCCGCTCGCGGGCGCCACCGCGAAAGCTCCACCAGGAATAGCCGATTTCTTCAGGATGCTGCGCGCGCCACACGTCTGTCAGCTTCGCAACCTCCAGCAACCGGGTCAGGCCATCGATTTCCGTTTGGGTGTAGCCCGGGGTGATGTTGTAGTTCGCGGCCGGCCGTGCGAGGTCGATGGGGGCATGGGCCACGTTGAGGTCCCCGCACACCACCACCGCACGGTCGCTGCTGAGTTCACGGACAAACGCGGCAAATGAATGGTCCCATTGTTCCCGAAAAGGCAGGCGCTTGAGTCCTTCTGATGCATTTGGGGTATACACCGTGACGAAATGGAAGTCCGGAAACTCGGCATGCAGCACCCGTCCTTCGCCGTCGAGTTCCGCTACCCCCAACCCTGCATGGACCGCCGTCGGGGCGATGCGGGTCAGGATGGCCGTACCGGAGTACCCTTTTTTCTCTGCGGAAGAACTGTACACCTCGTAGCCATCGGCATAGCTGCACGCGCGCACGGCGGCCCGGACCTCGTGGCCGGTGGCCTTGGTTTCCTGCAGGCCGAGCACGTCCGGAGCAAGTGCAGCAAACCGCTCGTTGAATCCATTTTTCACTGCGGCACGGATGCCGTTCACGTTCCAAGAAATCAATCGCATGGCAAAGGGGAGGGTAGAAGGGGAAGGGCATCGGAGCCTGCACACCAGCTGCGGGCCCACTCCACGGCAGCAGCAAGGTCCGCAGCATCTGCATCGAGGAAAACGACTTCCATGAGGTGGGGCCAATAGACCCGGTCGTCCCGGAACTCTTCTGCGAGTTCGTAGTTCACCCAATGGGCACTCTCTGGACTCGGAGCCATGCGCAGACATTCAAAACAGCCCGGTTCCGGCAAAAAACCGATGCACGCCGTCCCACACCCGTCTGCCCCGAGTTCGAGTAAGAGCGGTAACCTGACAAACCTGCCTTCCCAGCGCGCCAAATGTCCCAGAGCAAAGCCGGGATACAACCACCGGCGGTACCCGATTCCCGCTTGGCGGAGACGTGCCTCGAGCGCCGCCGTGGCCCGCTCTATGGCCGCGCCCGCCGTGGCTTCAGGCGCGAAAAGTGCGTAAGGATGCCAGACCCGATCGCGGCCGAGGAACTCCATGGCCCCCAGTCGCAATTTGTAGTCAAACATGGAGGAGTGGTCCAGGATGTAGCCGGGGTAATACAGCGTTCTGCCGGTGGCCTGCGCATGCGCAACTTCGCGCAGCATGGTGTAAGTCCCCAGAGAGTACGCGGCATAGTCGGGGTGAAAGGCGGCCAGCAGGCTGGCCAACGCAGTGCCCCCGGCATCGAAGTAGCTCATGCCCACGAGCACATCGCCGTCGTAGATCCCCACTTCCCAGGTTTCAAATGCTACCTCTTCTTGCCCTGCAGTAAAAAAGTCGTGCAGGGTAGCATGGACGTGGCCGCGGAATCGCCCCCGATGTGCAGCGTACAGGGCCTCGTGCGCTTCATCGGGCACGGGAGGAGCGGGGCGTACCGCGACGTGCAACCGCCGTTCAACCCGTGATATCAACTTCCGTTGGCGTTTTGAGCAAGCGAACCCCCCGACGGGCAACCGGACATTCACCACAGAATTGACGGCTCCGTCGATGCACATCACGTCCATCCGGTACAGCATCGAAGCGCCACGGAACCATCCTGCCGCGAGGAATTGGTCGTAGCGTTCCGGCGCGAGCCGGTTTTGGAACCGCATGTGCACAAACATGGTGGCCGTGGGGGCTTATTTGTCGATGGTCAGGAGTTCTTTCAAGCCGCCGACGCTGCTCATGAGTCCAGATGCTTCGTAGGGCATGAACACCGTTTTCGATCCAGCGCCGCCGTCGCGCATCACCTGCTCAAGGGTCTCGATGTACTTGATGGCCACAAGGTATTGGGTGGGGTCTGCCTTGGTGCCGGCGACCGCTTGCGCGACCAAACGGATGGCCTGGGCCTCCGCCTCGGCCACCACCAAGCGGGCCTGGGCTTCGCCTTCCGCCCGGAGAATGGCGGCGGCCTTTTGGCCTTCCGCTTCGTTGATGTCTGCGCCTTTGCGGCCCTCGGCTTCGAGGATGGCCGCCCGTTTTGTGCCCTCTGCTTCGATGATTTGGGCACGGCGGGTCCGCTCCGCCCGCATCTGCTTTTCCATCGCCTCGCGGATGTCCACCGGGGGATTGATGTCCTGCAATTCCACCCGATTCACCTTGACGCCCCACTTGTTTGTGGCTTCGTCGAGGATGGCGCGGAGCTTCATGTTGATGGTGTCGCGCGAGGTCAGGCATTCGTCGAGTTCCAACTCGCCGATGACGTTTCGGAGGGTTGTTTGCGTCAGTTTTTCAATCGCCTCGGGCAGGTTGTGGATTTCGTACACCGACTTGACGGGGTCGGTGATTTGGAAGTAAATCAACGCGTTGATTTCGGTGACGACGTTGTCCTTTGTGATCACGCCTTGCTTCGGGAAGTCGAAAACCGTTTCGCGCAGGTCGATGCGTTCGCGCATCTTGTACGACGTGATTCTGCGGCCATTGGGTCCGTCTACGGTATAGCGCCAGGCCACACTTCGCGGTTGGTCCACCACGGGGATGATGATGTTGATGCCGGCGTTCAGCGTCCCGCTGTAACGCCCCAAACGCTCGACGACCATCGCCTCGCTTTGTTGAACAATCCGCACCCCCTTGACGATGATGACGAGGATGAAGACGAGAAAGAGCAGGCCGAGGAGTTGAATGCCGTCCATGGGGAAGGGAGGGGATGAGGTTGAGGTTGAGGTTGAGGTTGAGGTTGAGGTTGAGGTTGAGGTTGAG
>CAZMNI010000070.1:0-9588 GCA_964567615.1 uncultured Chryseobacterium sp. | reverse complement strand
GCAGCCATGAACGGCCCACAGCCTCCCTTGCGCATCGCCGCCGCCTCCGAGCTCTGCCGCGCGTGGCGCGATGCTGGCGAACGCGTCGCTTTCACGAACGGCGTCTTCGACGTCCTTCACCTCGGCCACGCTACCTACCTCGCCGAATCCCGCCGCCGCGCCGACCGGCTCGTGGTCGGCATCAACTCCGACGCGAGTGTCCGCCGGTTAGCGAAGGGCCCGGAGCGCCCCATCCACCGCGCAGAAGACCGGGCAGCACTGCTGAGCTGCCTGCGCTTCGTCGATGCGGTGGTCGTGTTCGAAGAGGACACCCCGCTCGACCTCATCCTCGTCCTGCGCCCGGATCTGCTCCTGAAAGGCAGCGATTACGACGCCGCATGCGCTGACGCCACCGACCCCCGCTACATCGTGGGATCTGCCGAAGTGCGCTCGTGGGGCGGCACCGTCGAAACCGTGGACCTCGTCCCCGGCCACAGCACCACTTCGATCCTCGCGCGCGGCGGCCGCTGAGCCCCCGGCCGATCCGGCGACCGGAAGCCGTGCCCGCTCAGACCGTCTCTTCCTCGAGGAACTTCGTCGTGAAATCGCCCGAGATGAACCGGGGATGCCGCATGAGCCGCTGGTGGAATGGGATGGTCGTCTTCACCCCCTCGATCACATACTCGTCGAGGGCCCGCTGCATCTTGAGGATGGCTTCTTCGCGGGTTTGGGCCACGACGATGAGCTTCGCGATCATGCTGTCGTAGTACGGCGGAATCTTGTATCCGGCGTAGACGTGGGTGTCGAGGCGCACTCCGTGGCCGCCCGGCGCGTGGTAGACCGTGATGGTTCCCGGGCAGGGGGCGAAGCCGCGGTCCGGGTCTTCCGCGTTGATGCGGCACTGGATGGCGTGCATCCGCGGGTAGTAGTTGCGGCCGCTGATGTTCTCGCCCGCCGCGAGCTTGATCTGCTCCTTGATCAGGTCGTAGTTGATCACCTCCTCCGTGATGGTGTGTTCCACCTGGATGCGGGTGTTCATCTCCATGAAGTAGAAGTTGCGGTCTTTGTCGACCAAAAACTCCACCGTCCCCACGCCCTCGTAATTCACCGCTTCCGCGGCTTTGATGGCGGCTTGGCCCATTTTCTCGCGGAGCTCGTCCGTCATGAACGGCGACGGCGTCTCTTCGACGAGCTTCTGGTGCCGGCGCTGGATGGAGCAGTCGCGTTCGCTGAGGTGGCAGGCTTTGCCGCGCTGGTCGGATGCGATTTGGATCTCGATGTGGCGGGGTTCCACGACGAACTTCTCCATGTACATCCCGTCGTTGCCGAAGGCAGCTCCAGCTTCGCGGCGCGTGGTGTCCCACGCCTCGTCGAGTTCGTCCTGGTCCTTGCAGACCTTCATGCCCTTTCCGCCTCCGCCTGCGGTGGCCTTGAGCATTACGGGGTAGCCGATGTCGGCCGCACAGCGCCGGGCGTCGTCGAGGTCGGCGAGCAGGCCTTCGCTGCCGGGGATGGTGGGGACACCGGCCGCCTTCATGGTCGCTTTTGCCGAGGACTTGTCGCCCATGGCTTCGATCATGGCCGGGCTGGCGCCGATGAACTTGATGTTGTTCTCCTTGCAGATGCGCGAGAACTTCGCGTTTTCGCTCAAAAACCCGTAGCCGGGGTGGATGGCGTCGGCGTTCGTGATCTCTGCTGCCGCAATGATGCTGGGCATGTTGAGGTAGCTGTCCACGCTGCGGGGCGGACCGATGCAGACGGCCTCGTCTGCAAACCGCACATGGAGGCTGTCGGCATCTGCCGTGGAGTACACGGCCACCGTCTTGATGCCCATCTCCTTGCATGTGCGAATGACCCGAAGGGCAATCTCCCCCCGGTTCGCAATCAGAATCTTCTTGAACATGCCTTACGCGGGTTCGACGAGGAAGAGGGGCTGATCGTATTCTACCGGCGAGCTGTCGTTGACTAGGATTTGGACAATCTTGCCCGACACTTCGCATTCGATTTCGTTGAACAACTTCATCGCCTCGATGATGCACAGTACACTTCCCGGCTTGACGGTGGTACCCACATCTGCGAGCAACGGCTTGTCAGGGGAAGACCGGCGGTAGAAGGTGCCGATCATCGGGGATTTCACCGTGATGAGGTTAGAAGCGGCCGCAGGGGCAGGCGCCGCGGGTTCAGCAGGTGCGGCGGGTGCAGCAGCAGGTGCCGGCGCTGGAGCTGGAGCGGCTGCCACAGGTGCTGGGGCGGCCGGAAGCGCCGGAGCGGACGCGTAGATGACCTGGGGAGCGTCGGGGCCGTTTTTCTTGCGGGCCACCTCCGTCTTGATGGTAATCTTGAAGTCCTTCTGCTCGATTTCTACCTCTGAAACGCCTGATTTAGAGACGAATTTGATGAGGTCTTGGATTTCGCTGATGGTCATTGCGAAGGGTTAAGGGGCTACGAAGGTAAGGTCAGGAAGGGGTTTAGCTCGCCTTCGGCGTGCCAAATGCCCACGTCAAATACACCGCACCCCACGTGAATCCGCCACCGAATGCGGCGAGGATCAGCTTGTCGCCCGGGTGGAGTTGCTCCTCCCAATCCCGCAAACACAGCGGAATCGTCGCGGCGGTGGTATTGCCGTACTTCTGGATGTTGATCATCACTTTCTCGGCGGGAAGGCCCATCCGACGCTGCGTCGCATCGATGATGCGGAGGTTCGCTTGGTGCGGCACGAGCCAGTCGACGTCGTCGCCGCTGAGCCCGTTGCGTTCCATGATTTCGTAACTGACGTCGGCCATGCCCTTGACGGCGGCCTTGAAGACGGGTTGGCCGTCTTGGAAAACGAAGTGTTCCCGGGCATCCACGGTGGCGTGGGTGGGCGGGTTGAGAGATCCGCCTGCTTTTTGGCGCAGGTACTGCGCACCACTTCCATCCACCCGCAGGAGGTGGTCCTCGATGCCCCACTCCTCGGAGGGCTCGAGCAGCACGGCGCCAGCACCGTCCCCGAAGAGCACGCAGGTCGTGCGGTCGGTGTAATCGACGATGGCGCTCATCTTGTCCGCGCCTACGACGACCACCTTGCGGTAGGCACCGGTGGCGATAAACTGCGCACCGGTGGTCAAGGCGAACAAGAAGCCGGAACAGGCCGCGCTCAAGTCGTAGCCCCACGAGTTGACGGCTCCTACCTTGTCGGCAATGAGGTTTGCAGTTGCCGGGAAGTGCATGTCCGCCGTGACCGTAGCCACGATGATGAGGTCGATTTCTTCCGCCCCGATGCCGCGCTTTGCGAGCAGCGTCTTCACGGCTTCTGCGCCCATATCGGACGTGGCGAGGGCCGGATCTTTGAGGATGTGCCGCGTTTCGATGCCTGTGCGGCTCTTGATCCACTCGTCGGTGGTTTCAACCATCCGCTCGAGGTCGGCATTCGTCAGGAGGTCTTCGGGCACATAACCCGCCACGGCCGTGATCGCTGCTTTCATGGTCGGCAAATGTAGGGAGTGCGGAGATACCACCTCCGGAACGCGGGCGGCAGTCTGGAAAAGCGCAAAGGGGCCGCCCCGTGAGAGACAGCCCCTTTGCACCTGTGCGGCGAAGGACTCAGGCCTCGGCCTTCTCCATCACCACTTTGCCACGGTAGTACAGCTTGCCTTCGTGCCAGTGGGCGCGGTGGAAGATGTGCGGCTGACCTGTCGTCGGGCAGGTCGAGATGTTCGGCACGGTCAGTGCGTCGTGGGTCCGGCGCTTCCGGCCGCGGGCCTTGCTGGATCGGTGTTTAGGATGTGCCATTTCAGCGTGATTTCAAGTCATTCAATGCGCTCCACCGGGGGTCGATGTCGCTGTCTTCGTCTCCTTCCGGGCCCGGGTCATCCGTCAAATAGCCGGCAACGTCGGGGTCGCAATCCGCTTCGTCCGCATGAACCCGACGCGTCGGGAGGGCAAAGTGGGCTGCTTCGAAAATCGGCTGAGCCAGGTCTAACTCGTACACTTCTGGCCCGAGCTGCCACACTTCGGACTCGAGGTCCGTCGCATCTGCACCCGTGTGGGCGATGATGCGGTCTTCGAAGCGGATGGGCAGTTCTGCGTCAGCAAGGCAGCGGTCGCAGGGCAGTGTCACCACCGCTTCGAGGACCACCACTGCATCAAGCGTAGAGCCGATTTTCTCCAGTACGACTTCCACCTCGCCACGGGCGCTGGTGATTTCCGACTGGGGGAAGGATGCAAAGAACAACGGGTCGACCTCCATCCGAAACTCGTGTCGGCCGGGCTTGAGTCCCACGAAGGGGATGCGAAAGGGAGCCAGGACGTCCACGGGGCCGGATTTCAGCGGGCGGCAAAGGTAAAGCATTCGACCCGAATGCCCAAACACCGAATCTTACCTCCTCCGGTAGTCCTCTTCGCGGCGCAAGTTCGGATCGATGGCGAGGGGCTGCGTGCCAAATTCCTTCCACTCGGCGCGGGCCCGGAGCACGTCGCGGGCCATGAAAACCGCGGCGCGCAGCGAATCTCCGGAGGCCTTGCCCTGTCCGGCGATGTCGAAGCCGGTGCCGTGGTCGGGGCTCGTCCGGACGATGGGCAGGCCGGCGGTGAAGTTCACGCCACCGCCGAAGCTCAGCGCCTTGAACGGCGCGAGGCCCTGGTCGTGGTACATCGCCAGGACCCCGTCGAAGGAGCGGTAGGCGCCGGAGCCGAAAAAGCCGTCGGCCGCATACGGGCCGAGGATGCGCATGCCTTCGGCGGCGAGTTCGCGGACCACCGGTGCGATGATGCGCTTCTCTTCGTCGCCCATCAGGCCGTTGTCGCTGGCGTGGGGGTTGAGTCCGAGCACGGCGATGCGGGGCGAGGGGATGCCGAAGTCGCGCAACAGGCTGTCGTGCATCCGGTTTGCGCGCCGCCGCACCAAATCCACGCTGAGGGCTCCGGCCACGTCGCGCAGGGCCACATGGCCCGTGACCATGCCGATGCGCAGTCCGTCGGAGACGAGGAGCATCAGCACGTCGTCCACGTTTGCGAACGCTGCGAGGTACTCCGTGTGGCCGGGGAAGGCAAATCCCGCGCTGCGGATGGCGTCTTTGTGGATGGGGGCCGTGACGAGGGCTTCCGTCCGCGTGCCGGCCAGGTCGTTCACCGCCCGCTCGAGGGAGGCGAAGGCGTAGCCGCCCGCTTCGGCGGTGGTGGCGCCCCAGACCGGAGTGTAGGGGGCGTCCGTGGGCGGGACGAGGGTGAGGGTTCCGGGTCGGGCTGCGTCGGCACTGGCCGCCGCAGCCCAAAAAGGTGCCCGGCCCGACCACAGCGTCTCCGCTACCGCCGCCACCGTTTCTGCGTGGGCATACAGCACCGGCGTGACTTCGTCGAACATGCGGTCGTCCGCAAAGACCCGGAGCACCGTTTCGATGCCGATGCCGTTCGGGTCGCCGCAGCTGATGCCGATGCGGGTGGGGGAATTTTTGGCGGACATAAGAGACGGCAAAGGTAGCGGGCCCGCCGTAACTTGCCCACATGGTGTGGCGATCCCTTCGCGGCCTGGGCACGTGGGTGCTGACCGGGGTGTGCGCGGTGCTCGCAGGGCGGGCCGGGGCGACGCACAACCGGGCGGGGGAGATCACGTACCGCCACGTGGCCGGCCTCACGTACGAGGTGGTAATCACCACGTACACGAAGACGAGCGCCATCGCAGACCGGCCGTGGTTGGAGATCTACTGGGGGGACGAGCAGGTGGGGGAAGCCGACAGTTTGGCCAGAGAGAACATCGTCTTTTTGCCGAACGATGTCCAAATCAACACCTACCGCGGAACGCACACCTACGGCGGTCCCGGCGCCTTCGCGCTCGAGGTCCTCGACCCGAACCGCAACGACGGTGTGCTGAACATCCCCGGCAGTGTGGATGTGCCGTTTGCCATCCGCTCTTTGTTGGTAATCAGTCCACAAGCGGGCCACAACTCGTCCGTTCAGCTCCTCAACCCCGCGATCCAAAACGCGTGCGCACGCCGGCTCTGGATCCACAATCCCGGCGCCCACGACCCCGACGGCGACCTCCTGACCTACCACCTTGTGCCGTGCCGCGGCTTCGAAGGCGACGCCATCCCGACGTTTTCCAGCCCGGAACTCATCAGCCCGGAAGGCGACAGCTTTGCGGTCGACCCGGTTTCGGGAGATGTAGTTTGGGATGAACCGGTGCTCGCAGGCGAATACAACATCGCCATCGCCATCCGCGAGTGGCGCTGGGTGGACGGCGAACTCGTCCAAGTCGGCGAGGTGGTCCGTGACATGCAGATCACGGTCCAAGTGTGCGCGAACGAGCCGCCGGAACTCGCCCCCGTGGCCGACACCTGCGTCGTGGCCGGCACCTTGCTCACGATGGACTTCAGCGCCACGGATCCGGACGGCAATTCCATCTTGCTCACGGCGGTGGGCGGCCCGCTGACGGAGGTGGACCAGCCCGGCGTGTTTTCACCGTTGGGCAGCGGCAACGGGGCCTTCGCGTGGGCACCGACCTGCACGGAGGTCCGCGCGGAACCGTACACCTTGGTGGTCAAGGCAGAGGACAACTCGTCCCAAGTGGACCTCATGGACATCGAGTCGGTGGGCATCCGGGTCATCGCGCCGCCGCCGGTCTTGACCACCGCCGAGCCGGTGGGCAACTCGGTCGCACTTTCATGGCTTCCCCACACCTGTGCAGACGAGCTCCCGGACTGGAAAGCGTCCGCCGGTGGCTACGACCTCTACCGGCGCGTCGGGACCGACAGCTGGACCCCTGGCGAATGCACCACGGGCGTGCCCGACGGACTCGGCTACGTCCTCATCGCCTCGGTGGATGGGCTGGCCACCACCAACTTTGTCGATGCGGACTTGCTCTCCTTCGGCGCCACGTACTGCTACCGCGCGGTGGCACGTTGGCCCGGGTCGGGGCCGTCGGTGGCCTCCGCACCGCTCTGCGCCACCATCGTCAAGGACGTTCCGGTGATGACGGGCGCCTCGGTCGTCGCCACCTCGGCCACCGACGGCATCGTGGACGTCGCCTGGAGCCCTCCCACCGCCGCCGACACGCTCGCCTTCCCCGGGCCCTACTTCTATCGCCTCTACGCCACGGCCCCCGGCGCCGCCACGGCGTCCCTCCTCCACACGACGGCTTCCGGCCCCTACCTATCCAGCCCGGACACGGCCTTCACCCACACGGCCCTCCCCACCGACGGCGGTCCGTGGTCCTACCGCGTCGAGGCGGTGGCCTCCACCGGCAGCATCGGCACGTCGCTCCCCGCCGCCACCCCGCACCTCCTGCTCGAACCCGACGACAACCGGCTGACCTTGCGTGTGGAAGCTTCAGTGCCTTGGAACAACACGCTGTTCCGGTTCTTCCGCGCCGACGGCGCGGGGGGCTGGGCGGAGCTTGGGACGGCCGCGGAGCCGCTGTGGGTGGATTCCGGGCTGGTGAACAACGCGACGTATTGCTACCGCGCCGAGACGGTGGGGGGGTACGACGCGCCCGGCACCGTCGATCCCATTGCAAACTTCAGTCCCGAGGTGTGCGGCCGTCCGTTCGACTACACGCCGCCGTGCCCGCCGACGTTTGCCCTCGAGCCGGACTGTGTGGAAGAGGTAAACCAGCTCGACTGGGAGGATGTGGTAGCGTGTGCGGACGATGTGGTGGCGTGGGAAGTTTGGTGGGCGCCGGTCCTCGGCGATTCGCTGCAGCTGTACAGGACGGTCGAAGGCAGCCCCACCTACCTCTTCAACGGCGACGGGAGCGAAGGCACCATCGCCGGTTGCTTCGCCGTGGCAGCGCTCGACAGCTTGCAGCCCGGCCCCGACGGCCTCCTGCGCCGCAACCGCAGCGCCCTGAGCGACACGATTTGCGTGGACAATTGCCCGTACTACTTCCTGCCCAACGTGTTCACGCCGAACCTCGACGACCGCAACGACACCTTCCGGGCTTTTCCGTGGAAGTTCATCGACAGCGTGGACGTGCGCATCTTCAACCGCTACGGCGAGGAGGTCTTCGCCACGGGCGACCCGGACATCCGTTGGACCGGCGAGCACCGCGACGGCGGCGTTTGCGCAGACGGGGTCTATTACTACAGCGCCCGCGTGTTCACGATCCGGCTGGTCGGCCGGGTGGAAGAGCGGTTCTCGGGCAACATCCACTTGATCAACGGGCTACCTGCCCTTTCAGAATAGCATGTTCACAGGAATCATCGAGGCAGTGGGTACGGTCCGCGACGTGCGGCCGGAAGGCACGAACGTGCATTTCACCGTCGAAGGGGCGTTCGCGGACGAGGTGCGCATAGACCAAAGCATCGCCCACGACGGGGTCTGCCTCACCGCCATCGCCCTCGCCTCCGGCACCTGGACGGTGACGGCCATCGCCGAGACCCTCTCCCGGACCACCCTCGGCACATGGCGCCCCGGCCACCGCGTCAACCTCGAGCGTTGCATGCGGCTCGGCGACCGGCTCGACGGCCACATCGTCCAAGGCCACGTCGACACCACCGCCCGCCTCGCCGCCGTCCACGACGAGCACGGCAGCTGGCGCCTCCACTTCGACCTCGCGCCGGAATGGACCCGCCTGCTCGCCCCGAAGGGCTCCATCGCCCTCAACGGCACGAGCCTCACCGTCGTCGACGTTCACGCCACCGGCTTCTCCGTCGCCCTCATTCCCTACACGTGGGAGCACACGAACTTCCACGCCCTCCAGCCCGGCGATCGCGTCAACACCGAAGTGGACATCCTCGCCAAGCACGTGGACCGGTTGTTGGCGGGGATGAGGAATCAGGGGTGAGGTTGGGCGCGGCGGAGCCGCGCGGGACGAGGGTTGAGGGTTGAGGGTTGAGGGATGAGGGATGAGGGATGAGGTTTGGGTTGAGGACGGGCGAGACGGAGCCTCGCGAGACGAGGCATGAGGGCAGAGGGAGACTTCCGTGGGAAAATCAACTGTGGATGTTCGGTGTCGAGGTGAATGGAATCGTGTAGCTGCGGATTTACCTCATCTGGGATTGGGGCGATTTAAACTCGCTATAATAACAAGTAAAGTAAAATTTGAATGGTTCGATGCCGCTGCTTTTCTTGGGTATCAGTTTAGCTTTACGAAGCTATTTTTGAGTAGTTTTTGTCTAAACCAAACGTTCTGATGCCCCGCCTCTCCCGATCTTTCTTCTCGTGCGTCTTTGCATCGCTGCTCTTTTGCTTTGCCGGGCTTCACGATTCCATCGCCCAAGCCCTCCCCAGCTACTTACCCACCGATGGCCTCGTCGGCTGGTGGCCCTTTAACGGGAACGCGAACGACGAAAGCGGGAACGGGAATCATGAGGGATTAAGTGGAGGAGTTTTAAAATCTGAAGGCTCAGACATCATTGGTAAGAAGCTTTGTATTGTTCGAGGGTGGAAATAAAGTAGTTTGTTTAGCAATGGCGTTTAGGACGGATGGGTCTCCTTTGATGTTTTGTGACTTTTGTGGCCTAAACAGGCAAGTTCATCAGAGCGCAATGTTCGAGCCGAAATTTGAGGATCTTATTGAGGACGGCCTTTGTGGTCAGAGATACTAGTCCCTTTTTATTTGTCAAATAATTGCCAGAACGGCTTCAAGCCTTGTTTAACCGTTTATACCTTAAAGGAATGAATACGTGCAACATT
>CAZMNI010000069.1:0-9734 GCA_964567615.1 uncultured Chryseobacterium sp. | reverse complement strand
GTGGTGATCGCTGTTTGGCGCGCCTTGTTGTAGGAAATCTTCAGATCGCGGATCAATTCCGATGCATTGTCCGTGGCCTGGTGCATTGCAGTCATCCGCGCCCCGTGTTCCGACGCATGGCTGTCCAGCAATGCTTTGTAAAACTGCACACGCAGTGAATTTGGGACCACCCGCTCCACGATTTCTTCCTTGGAGGGCTCGAACAGGTAATCCCCGCCGCTGGAACCGCCTTGCACTGGCAGCAGTGGCAAAAAGTCTTCTACAGTCACGGATTGCACTGCAGCATTCACAAAGCGGTTGTAAAGCACCACCACCTTGTCGTACTCACCAGCTGCATACCGCTCCATCACCACGTCGGCTATTGCACGGGCACGGTTGAAATCCAGCGCATCGAACACCTTCCACGCATCCGACGCAAAACCCTGCGCTACTTCTCCGTCCCGACGCTTGTAGGCATCGTACGCTTTCTTGCCCAACGGAAGCACTTCTACGTGCACGTCGGGATTTGAGACCACATAGGCCCGTACCGCCTTCAGGATGTTGTTGTTGAATCCGCCGCACAAACCGCGGTTCGATGTTACAGCCACCGCAAGCACCTTGCGCACCGGGCGCTGCACGGAGTAGACCCCCTCTGCCGCATCCAAGGTGGCACTTACGTTTGCGAGCACCCCCTGCAGCTTCTCCGCATACGGACGCATCCGCGTAATCGCATCTTGCGCACGGCGCAACTTCGCCGCCGATACCATTTTCATGGCCGACGTAATCTGCATCGTGTTTTGCACCGATGCAATCCGCTCGCGAACCTCCTTCAGTCCTCCGGCCATGGCTCAGTTGTAGCGCGCAGCCATCTCTGCCGCCGCCGCTTCGAGGACGTCCGTTTCCGCATCCGAATACTTGCCCGCCTTCAAAGCAGCCAGCGTCGCCGGATGCTTGACGCGCAGGTAGGCGATGAACTCCCGTTCAAACGTCCGCACCTGGTTCACTGGCACTTTCTTCAGCAAGCCACGCGTTCCGCAGTAGATGATGGCAATTTGTTCCTCCACCGGCATCGGGGAGTTTTGGTCCTGCTTGAGGATTTGCACGTTGCGCTCAC
This sequence comes from uncultured Chryseobacterium sp., assembly GCA_964567615.1. Classification (GTDB taxonomy): domain Bacteria; phylum Bacteroidota; class Bacteroidia; order Flavobacteriales_D; family Sanyastnellaceae; genus CAMCYM01. Next base: position 8,641 of record CAZMNI010000069.1, on the reverse strand, counting down.
CCTTGTCGAGGACCGCTTTCGTGGCTTCGTCGAGGTCTGAACCGAACTTCGCAAAGGCCTCGAGCTCGCGGTACTGCGCTTGGTCCAGCTTCAGCGTGCCCGCGACTTTTTTCATGGACTTGATTTGGGCATTTCCACCCACCCTGCTCACGGAAATCCCTACGTTGATGGCCGGGCGAACGCCGCTCAAGAAGAGATTCGATTCGAGGAAGATCTGTCCGTCCGTGATCGAAATAACGTTCGTCGGGATGTACGCCGAAACGTCCCCTGCCTGGGTTTCGATGATCGGCAATGCCGTCAAGGAACCTCCTCCCTTCACTTTGTCCTTCAAGGACTCCGGGAGGTCGTTCATGTTCCGTGCGATGCTGTCCTCCCCGATCACTTTCGCCGCGCGTTCAAGCAGACGGCTGTGCAGGTAGAAGACGTCCCCGGGATAGGCTTCCCGTCCGGGCGGACGGCGGAGCAGCAGAGACACTTCGCGGTATGCAACGGCTTGCTTCGACAAATCATCGTACACCACGAGCGCTGGACGACCGGTGTCGCGGAAATACTCCCCGATGGCCGCACCCGTGAACGGGGCATAGAACTGCAGCGGTGCCGGATCCGATGCCGTTGCAGCTACAATCACCGTGTACGGAAGGGCGCCGTTTTCTTCCAGCGTCTTCAGAATACCCGCCACCGTGGAGCCCTTTTGGCCCACAGCCACGTAGATGCAAAACACCGGTTCACCTGCCTCGTAGAATTCGCGCTGGTTGATGATGGTGTCCGTGGCCACGGTGGTTTTGCCCGTTTGGCGGTCGCCGATGATCAACTCGCGCTGGCCGCGGCCGATCGGAATCATGGCGTCGATGGCCTTGATGCCCGTTTGGAGCGGCTCAGCGACCGGCTGCCGGAAAATGACCCCGGGTGCCTTGCGCTCGAGCGGCATTTCAAAGAGCTCCCCTTGGATCGGACCCTTGCCGTCGATGGGTTCGCCGAGCGTGTTCACGACCCGTCCGAGCATGCCTTCACCCACACGCACAGAGGCGATGCGGCCCGACCGGCGCACCGACGCACCCTCTTTCAAGTCTCCGGAAGGCTCGAGCAACACCGCGCCCACGTTGTCCTCTTCGAGGTTCAACGCAATGCCCCGGACGCCGTTTTCAAACTCGATGAGTTCGCCGGATTCCACGTTTGTGAGCCCATAAATGCGGGCAATGCCGTCCCCCACTTGAAGGACCGTGCCCACTTCCTCCAGTTCGGCTGCGGATTTGACCCCTGCGAGCTGTTCGCGGAGGATGGAGGAAACTTCGGCCGGATTGATCTCTGCCATCGGTTCGGTGCGTTATCGTTGCCGGATTAAAACTCCGGTTCGTATTCGTTTTCAGTGAGTTCCCTGCGGATCAGGGTCAATTGACGCTTCACAGAAGCGTCGAGCATTCGGTCATCGACGCGAAGCACGAACCCTCCGAGAAGGTCCGGGTCCACGCGCTCTTGCAATTCCACGCCTCCTTCAAGCGCGTTCAAACGCTGCAGCAGTCGTTCGCGGACCTCCGGGGCAAGGGGATGCGCTGTCCGGACCTCCGCGGTGTGAACACCCCGCATTTCGCGGAGCAAACGCACCGTGGCTTCACAGATAGAGCGCACCAGCGGTTCCCGCCCCTTCGCAAGCAAAATCTTGAGGAAAGCAAGCGTGAGGGCATCCAGTTGGCCGGCGAAGACCCGGTCCACCACCTTTTCCTTCGTGTCCGATTTGATCACCGGCGACTCGAGCATGCGCTCCAAATCCCGGCTGCCTTCGACAGTCGCTAGAATGGCGCGCACGTCCCGCTCGACTTCTGCGAGGACCCCTCGCTCCGCGGCGAGGCCGATGAGCGATTTGGCATACCGAATGGAAACCCGTGGCGCGGCCATGTGCTCAGTTCAATGGAGATTCTTCGATCAAACGATCGACCAACTCGGCCTGCACGGCCGGACGGTCCAGTTGGCGGCGCAGCACCTGCTCAGCGATGTCGAGAGACAGGTTTGCCACCTCCACCTTGATGTCCGCCAATGCCGCTTTGCGTTCCACGGCAATGGCTTCGCGCGCTGCGGCTACTTCGCGCTCTGCTTCCGTTTTCGCCTTCGAACGGGCTTCCGCCACAACGGCATCGCCCATTTCCCGCGCTTCACGAAGCATCCGATCACGTTCTGCGCGCGCTTCTTGCAGCAGCCGCTCATTCTCGGAATTCAATGCCGCCATTTCCTGGCGTGCGCGGTCAGCAGCTCCGAGGGCTTCAGCGATGCCCTTCTCGCGCTCTTGCAGGGCGGTCAAAATCGGGCCCCACGCAAACTTGCGGAGCAGAAACAGCACCACGAGAAAGGCCACGGTGGCCCATATCACGGTACCGAATGCAGGAGTCAGCAGCGCTCCCATGGGATCAACCGAGGGCGACGAGCAGGCACACGATCACACCGAAGAGGGCAACCCCCTCCACAAGTGCCGCCGCCACGATCATGCTCGAACGGATGTCACCGATAACTTCCGGCTGACGGGCCATCGATTCCAAAGCAGAACCGCCGATGCGGCCTACACCGATACCGGCTCCGATTGCCGCTGCGCCTGCACCGAGGCCTGCGAGGCCCTGTCCGATTTCGAGGAGGATGTTCAACATTTCCATGATGGGAGGTTGTATTGAGTGAATGAATTTCAGTGGTGGGCCTCCTGTGTGGCGTCGCCGAAGTACAGCGAGGCAAGGAGGGTGAAGACGTACGCCTGAAGGAATGCCACAAGCAACTCAAGGCAGTACATAAAAATCATGAACAGCGTAGAAAACACACCGATGCCGATGCCCGCACCTACCTCTTCTCCGCCTTTTCCGAAGATGAAAATGAGGCTTGTAAACGCGAGGATGATGATGTGACCGGCGGTGATGTTCGCTGTAAGTCGGATCATGAGGACCGTCGGCTTCAGCAACAGCCCGATGACTTCAATCGGGGTCAGAATGAGGATTTTAATGGGTGCTGGAACACCGGGCATCCAAAGCACGTGTCCCCAGTAGTGGCGGTTGCCGCTGAAGCTTGTAATCAGGAACACCAAGGTCGCTAAGACCACGGTCACGCCGATGGTGCCCGTGATGTTGAACCCACCGGCAAACGGAATCAGCCCGAGCAAATTCGAGAAGAAGATGAAGAAAAAGACCGTGAGCAGGAACGGCATGAAGCGGTCTGCGTGGTGCCCGATGGACGGGCGTGCCACCTCGTCACGGATGAACAGCACCAGCGGCTCCAAAGCGTTTGCCAGCCCTTTCGGCGCCTGGCCCGCACGTCGGCTGTAGCTGCGCGCCACACCGATGAACATCACGGACATGGCAATCAAAATCAACCACATTCCAGCCACTGTTTTCGTGATGGACAGGTCCAGCACCTGAAGTTCCCTGCCACCGATGTCGTAGGCGCCGATGCTGCCCGGGTTGTGCACGCCGTCTTCCCCGCTGTACAGCACGTAGCGCGTTCCCGTTGCCTCTGATACGTACTCCCGATCTCCGTGGCCGTGGCCGTGGAAGGCATCGCTGGAAAAGACTTCGAATCCCCGGTCTTCTACCGACACGATTACCGGAAGCGGGATGTGCACATCGCCGAAGAAGTGGATCTCGTGGGCATCTGCGATGTGGTGGACAATAAACTCCCCCGCCTTGAACTCTTCTTCGTGGTGCGCCTCGTGTCCATGTTCCCCCTCAGACGCCGCAGCGTGTCCGGGGGTCGAGGCCACTGCAACACCCGACCACACCGACATTCCGCCGATCACGGCGGCCAGCAACAGGCGATGCAAGAAAGGGAAGGTCATGGTTTCAGAAATCGGCGCAAAAATAGGTCGCGGTACCGGCCCGCTCGACCTGCTCAGGAACTTTTTTCACCACCGGTCGTGCGCAGCACGGTAGAAACAAACAGGACCGAATGGGCCGCGAACACCGCAAAGAGCCCCAGCGCAAACTGCACCCGGTAACCCCCCCCCGCAAGCAAGTACACGGTCACCGCGGTCAACACCACCAGCATCTTGACCGTCGTGGAGCCGTTCAACGCGTTGACCATGGCCCGGGGCGACCCCGCCATGGCCCGTGCCGACCACGCATACAATGTCACCGAAAGGGCGGCATAACCGAATGCCACCGCAGGCCACGCGACCGTTCCAGCAAACTCCTGAAACGTGGGAATCAAGCGCCCCGCAAGAAACAACGCCGCAGAAAGTGCCACGGAAATGCCCGCAAATACCGGAGTTTTCATGAAGAGAGCTGACGAATCACAGACCACAAAGCTACCCCTGTTCCGAGCAAAGCGCCTGCCACCGTGCACCAAGGCGTCTCACCCCCCAACTGTGCATCGCACCATCTTCCCAGAAACACGCCACCACCGATGGCCACCGCCATCGAAAACGCCATCCCGGAAAACTTGCCTACAAAGCGCAACCGGTCGCGCACAGGTGAACTCAACGCGCGGCGGCTACCTCAGCTTGGGGCTGTTCCTTCACGCGGTCCTCCTTCCGGCTCCGGTCTTCCTTGCGGATGTCCTTCACCTTCGTCGACAGGTGCATGACCCCAGAAGCTTGGGCCCCTGCTTCAACTGCAAGCGCTCCGTAATGGATTTCGCCGTTCAGGGTGGACGAAGCTTTCAGGGTGAGCAGCTCCTCCACGAGGACATTGCCTTCGAGTCGGCCCTCCACCTCGCACTGGTTGCAACGGACCGCACCCAGCACCGAACCCGTGGGCCCGATGACCAGCCGACCTTTCGTTTCGAGCGTGCCTTCGAAGGCCCCGTCAATGCGGATGTTGCTTTCGCACTGGATCGTGCCTTCCACCGATGTCCCCTCTGCGATCCGGTTGATTCCCCGGTCCAGCCCAGCGTCAGAACCGGGCTTCGTTTTGTTCATGCCGATCATGCCGGCAAAAGTAATCGGCTTTCGAAAAAACCGCGACTTTTCAACGCCCTTCTGTTAAATACTTCGCGTTGAAGAACTCCACGTATGCGTCTATCTTCTTCGACCTGAACAGGTTAACATAGTTCTCGCTGGAGATGACAAACATCGGGTAGCCCGAGGTGTTGAGCGCCGCCACTTCCGCTGTGTTCGTCGTGAAGGTGGTGTAATAATCGAGGCTGTAGTCCTGGCGCTTGAAGCTCTTGACGAGGATGATTTGGTGGTTCTTGTCGATCAAATTCGCCGTGACACGCAACGATTCCGACCGGTAGAACTTCGTGTTGAAGTCCGCCACCTTCGCGCGCACCGACTCCACATTGCCCCGGCCCACCGGCACCACGATGGCGAAGTAGTGCTCGAGGTAGGGCTTGTGGACGAACAACTCCTCATCCGGCGTCTCTTCAACCACCACTGCTTCCGGCTCCTTGTCCCGCGGTGCGCCGAGCAGGTCGAGCAGTTCTTGGGCGAAGGTCGCTTCCTCCGTGTCTGGACATCCTTTGATGACGTCGCTCAACGCTTGGAAGTACTGGGAGCGGTCCGCCCCGGTGCCGGAGATGCTGCCGGCGAAGGCCTGCGCACGCAGGATGCGGTGCTTGCAGAGGTAGTAATTCTCCGGTTCCGCGGCGATGATGCGTTCGGTTTCGCGCATGACTTCGACGTAGGCCTTTGCGTAGTAGCGGGCGAGGAGCGCTTCGTAGGCCGCGCGCTCGGTTTGGCGGCGCACCTCCTCCTTGTCGGCGTAGTCCGGGTTCTCCACGAGGATGGCCCATTCGCTGTCGGGATAGCGCTCCACCACGCGCGCCGCCCAAAACTCCGAATTGCAGTCCTCGCAGAACGGGCTGGAGAAATTCTCCTCGACTTCGCGCTGCAAGTACGTGCGGTACAGCTGGTAGTAGGCCGTCGGGTGCACGGCGCTCTCCTCAAACCGATAGACCAGCGACTTCCAGCTCTCGATGGCATTCTCCGGGTCGTCGAGTTGCTCTTTGTACACGATGCCGGCCTGGTAGTACGCTTGGGCAATCTTCGCCTCGCTGGAATCGCGCGCCGCCTCGCCGCAGGGCAACGACGCGAACATCTCTTCTTCGCTGGCCAGCCCACCGGACTGCACCGCAGCAGGTTCACCGGAATCCGCGGTCGCAGCCGAGTCCTCGGGGGCCTCTTCCGTGAAGACGATTTGGAGCTTGTTCGAGCGGCGCCAGTGGTCCTCCAGCGGCCGATCGCCCCAGTAGTCCTTGAAGTTGCGGCGGCCGCTCACGCGCAGTTGGGCGTTGTAGGGCCAAAACATCCCCGTCCCCGCATCCCCCGCCGCATCCGCCTCCGCCGCGATGGCCGCCTCCAGCGCCTTGCGCCGCGCTTCCGCCTCGGCCTCTAACTGCTCCCGGATTTCACGGATGCGTTCGCGCCGCTCCTCTTCGCCGAGGTCGCACAAGGCTAACAAACTGTCCTGCTCCTCGATGACCTTCAGGTTCGCCACGAGGTCCGTGAGCGACTCGGCCAAGGCATCCACCTCGTCGAACCGTTCGTGGTCGTCGTCCATGAACGTCCGCGCGCTGTCGTAATACGCTTGGGCGTTCTGGTAATCGAGCTCGTCCATGTACAGGTCGCCCAGCATGAGGTAGCTCTTCATCCGCTGGCGGGTGTTGTCCGAATTCGCTGCAAGCGAGGACTTCAGGAGCCCGAAGGTGTCGTCGCGCCGGCGTTCTTCGAGGGCCAGCACGGCGAGGGCGTAGTAGATTTGGTCCTGGTAAATCTCGTTCTTATCGTCCGCGAGCATCTCCTCGAGCAGCAAGACGATGGGGGCGCTGTTGCCGCCGCGCCGGTCGAAGGCCATCGCCTGCTTGATCTTCGCGTAGAACTCCATCTCGTAGGGCGTCCTCAGCGTTACGACCTGCTGGTAGCGGTCGATGGCTTCGTTTGCGCGGCCCAAACTTTCCAAGCACTGCGCCAGGATGAACAGCGTCCGCGCGCGCTCAGCCCCTTTCTTCGGGAGGTACTCCAGGGCCTGCTCCAGCCGGGATACGGCGCGCTCGGGGTCGCCGTACTGCAGGTAGTAGGCGGCGTACACTTGGTACACAAACGCGCTGACCGCCGGGTCCTCCACGCCGTCCACACCCACCGCCTTGCCGAGGGCGTTGCTCGCGCGCACCTGGTCGTCCATCGCCATGTACGCCCGTGCCAGCCAAGCGTTTGACCACGCCTGGCCTTCCGGGTACTCCAGCGTCCGGGCGAGGTACTGGAACACCTCGACGGCCTTTTCCTCCTGCCCTTTCATCAAGTGGGCCCGCGCGATGAGGTCGTAGTTGTTGTCGATCCACTTGTTGAGCTCCGGCCGCTTGAACTCCTTTTTGTCGCGGGCAGTCGGCGCCATCGTGTGCTTGTCCACCACCTTCGAGCACTTTTCGATGGCCTTCTCCAACAAGGGATACACCTCTTTTGCAGTCGCCGTATCCACCGTGAAGAAGATGGGCAGGACCTCGTCCCAATTCTCCTCGTAGCCCTCCCGCAACTTCTCATCCGCCTCTTCCATCGCCTCGGTGGCGTAGAAAAAGCCGTTGTAGCGCGCGTGCATGTTGTGGTAGGCCCGGTACAGGCGTCCGTCCCGGGTACGCGAGCACGAGGTGCCGCCCGCCACGGCGAGCAGCATCAGCCCCACCCCCACCCAGCCAGGGCGCATCGCACTTCGGAACTGTCGCATGGTCGGTACGCTAACGCGCAGCCGGCTAAATTATTCCATTCCCGCGGTGATTTCCCGCCTCCCACGGGTTTCGCCGATATTTGGCAGGTGGAACGGCGAAAAGTGCACCCGCTGCGGCGACGGCTCCGGTCGTTGCGCTCGTACCGGGCCTTCGTGCGCTGGTGGAACGCGGCGTTCCGCCTGACGCTGCACGAGGAGTACACGTTCTCGGAGCGGTGGCAACTTCCGGTCACGCGCGGCGGGGTGGTGTTAGGGGGGGCTGGCGCCGTGGCTGCGGTAGTGCTTTTGACCTACTTCGCCGTGGCTCGGACGCCGCTGCGCGAGGTGTTGGTGCCGGGGTATTTGGCGGAAGACGCGCGCGCTGCCGCGGCCACGGCGCGGGCCGACGCGGACAAGTTAGAAGTTGACCTCGCCCAGCAAGAAGCGTATTTGGCGAACCTCCGCCGCCTCTTCTCTGGCGGCCTGCCCGAAGGCGACGACCGCGCTTCCGGCGTGCGGCCTGATACGGTTTCTGCCGAAGACGCCGCCGGAATGGAAGAGCTGCTTGACCGCGTGGGCGCCCTCAGTACCGCCGACACCGCCCTCCGCAACCAGGTCGCACGGGAAGACCGTTACGCTCTGGACCGCAAACGGTTCGCCGACCGCTCCGACCGCGGCATCCCCTTCCTCCCGGTCGACGGCACGGTTTCCGCGGGCTTCGACGCCGCCGCCGGCCACTACGGCATCGACTTCGTCGCCCCCGCCGGTTCCCTCGTTCACGCTGCAGATGACGGCACCGTGCTCTTCGCCGGCTTCACCGTCGACGGCGGCTACACGGTCATCCTGCAGCACGCCCGCAACCGCACCTCGGTGTACCAACACAACGCCTCCCTCCTCCACTCCACCGGCGACCGCGTCCGCGCCGGCGACCCCATCGCCGTCATCGGCAACACCGGACGCCTCTCCACCGGCCCCCATTGCCACTTCGAGTGGTGGGTCGACGGCTCGCCGCTCAACCCGAAGACCTGGCTCCCGGC